>CALBMW010001138.1 GCA_937896275.1 uncultured Myxococcales bacterium | reverse complement strand
TGCCGCTGCGGGTCTTGGTGGTGTTGTTGTGGGCCTTGGCGACGCCGAAGTCGATCAACTTCACGGCGCCCTCGTAGGACACCAGGATGTTGTGCGGGCTCACGTCGCGGTGGATGACCTCGAGGTGCTGCCCGCTGGCATCGAGCACCTGGTGCGCCGCCTCGAGCCCCAGCGCCACGCACCAGGCGACGTACACCGCCGCGGTGATCGGCATGCGCTCGCCGCGCGCGCGATAGGTGCGCAGGACGCTGGCCAGATCGACCCCGTCGATGAACTCCATCGCGATGTAGTGCTGGCCGTCGACCTCACCGAAGTCGAGCACCTCGGCGACGTGCGGGTGCCTGATCAGCGCCGCGATGCGCGCCTCGTCGTGCAACATCGAGACGAAGCGTCGGTTGGCGGCGAAGTGGGGCAACAGGCGCTTGACCGCGACGCGCTTTCGGAAGCGGCCCGGCCCGAGCGTCTCGGCCAGATAGACCTCGGCCATGCCCCCCGTGCCCAGCTTGTGGACCAGGTGGTATCGACCGAAAGGCTCGCGGGGGCCGTCGTCCATCCGCTCCCATCGCCACCCAAGGGGGACCCCGGACGCACCCTAACACGCCCCGACGCCCGACGCGCCTGCCGCGCGGTGGCGACGCTCAGTTGGCGCAGGCGCCGTCGGTGCAGAGGACGCCCGGCATGCACTCCGCGCCCAGCCCGCAGACGCACGCGCCGCCGCTGCACCCGTCCGCGGTCGGACCGCAGGCGCGGCCGCACATGCCGCAGTTCGCGCGATCGCGCATCAGGTCGAAGCCGTTGTCGACGTCGCCATCGCAGTCGTCGTCGACACCGTTGCAGAGCTCGGCCTCGGGCGCCTCGCCGGAGCAGCGCCCCCACCGGCCCCCACCGCAGGTCTCGGTGCCCACGGTGCAGGCCCCCGTTTCGACGCCGCAGTCACGGGTCAGCGTCTCGTCCGTGCGACCGTCGCAGTCGTCATCCTGATCGTTGCAGCCCTCGGGGCGTGCGCCGACGGCCCCCATGCAGGCCCCCCAGGCGCCGGCGCCGCAGGTCTCGGTGCCCGCCCGGCAGGTGCCGACGCTGGAGCCGCAGGCGCGCGTCACGCCCTCGTCGGTGTTGCCGTCGCAGTCATCATCGACGTTGTTGCACGCCTCGGCGCGCGACACGACGCCCCCCACGCACGCGCCCCAGTCCCCGGCCGTGCAGGTCTCGCTGCCCGGGCGGCAGGCGCCGACGTCCGAACCGCAGGCGCGCACCAGCGCCTCGTCGCTCTGCCCGTCGCAGTCGTCGTCGTGGCCGTTGCAGGTCTCGGCCCGTGGCCCGACGGCGCCGGCGCATTGGCCCCACTGACCGCTCGCGCAGGTCTCGGTGCCCGCCTCACAGGACCCGGTCGTCTCTCCGCAGGCCCGCCGCAGATCCTCGTCGGCGCGGCCGTCACAGTCGTCGTCACGCGCGTTGCAGCCCTCGGTCGCGGGGCCGACGGCGCCCTCGCAGGCCAGCCACCCGCCGTTCTGACAGCGCTCCACGCCCTGCCGACACTGCCCGACCGCGCTGCCGCAGGCGCGCTGCACGCCCTCGTCCACCCGACCGTCACAGTCCTGGTCGCGGCCATCGCAGGTCTCGTTGCCCGGCACCACCTGCCCCTCGCAGGCGGCGAAGCGCCCGTCGCGACAGTGGCTGGTGCCGGCGTGGCAGTCGCCCATGTTCGCCGTGCCGTCGGCGCCGTCATAGCAACTCCGGCGCAGCGGCTGGTCGTCGTCGCCCTCGTCGGTGTCGCCATCACAGTCGTCGTCGACCGCGTTGCACTGCTCATTCCCGGGCCCCACCGCCCCCTGGCAGGGGCCCAGGTTGCCGTCCCTGCAGGTCTCGATCCCTCGGCGGCAGGGTCCGCTGCCCGGCTGCCCGGCTGGGAAGGGGTAGCAGCTGACCGTCACCGGGTTGCCCCCCCCGTCCAGATCCGTGAACCCATCGCAGTCGTTGTCGAGCGCGTCGCAGGTGTCGGCGGCGGGCAGCACCTGCTCCTCGCACGAGGCCCAGACCTCTCCGCCACCCGGCTCCGAGGTGCAGCCCTGGCTGCCGCCGTGGCACAACCCCCGCCCCGACGAGCCCTCGGGCCCGTCGTAGCACGCCCGTCGCACGTCCTCGTCGTGGCTGCCGTCGCAGTCGTCGTCGACGCCGTTGCAGGTCTCGGACTGCTCGTCCCGCGCGACACCGAGGCAAACGTAGCGGTCAGCGCCCGACAGCTCGCCGCCGTTGGTGCTGCACACCAGCCGCGCCACACGGCACGCGCAGGGCGGGGCACCGGGCGCGCACGCGTCCCCACAGGTCTCGGATCGCGCGACGGCCCGCGCGTCCACCTGTCGGGGATCGCCCTCGTCGAACAGGTCGTCGCAGTCGTCATCGCGGCCGTTGCACCACTCGGTGGCGCCGGGGTGCACCTGCGGATCGCCGTCGTCGCAGTCACCGGGGATGAGCCACCCGTCGCCGTCCCGGTCCGCGGCCTGCGCGCAGCGGGCGTCGGCGCCATCGCAGTCTTGATCGACCCCATCCTCGCAGCGCTCGGGCGCGCCGGGGTGAACGTCGGCCCGGGTGTCGTCGCAGTCCAGGCCGCCGACCACCGCGGCCCGCACGCCGTCGCCGTCCGCGTCATCGGGCGGGCACGGCGGATCCACGCCGTCACAGTCCTGGTCGATGCCGTCGCCGCAGCGCTCCGGCGCGCCCGGGTAGCGCCCCGCGTCGAGGTCGTCGCAGTCGAGGGGGGCACCGTTGGCGTCGAGGCCGGTGCAGGCGTGGCGCTCCCAAGGCACCGCGAAGGGGCAGGCGTAGCCGTCACCGTCGAGATCGTCGGTCAGGCAGCGCTGATCGGCCCCGCTGCAGTCCTGGTCGACGCCGTCCCCGCACACCTCGGGGTTGCCCGGGAAGCGCGCCGGATCCGCGTCATCGCAGTCCTGCTCGGCGAAGACGCCGTCTCCGTCGTGGTCGCAGGGCGGATCGACCTCGTCACAGTCCTGATCGACGCCGTCCCCGCACACCTCGGGGTTGCCCGGGAAGCGTGCCGGATCCCCGTCGTCACAGTCACGGTTGGCCGACACGCCGTCGCCGTCGGCGTCGAGCCCGGCGCAGGACACGTCCAGCTCGGCGCGGCAGTCGTTGTCGAGGCCGTCGTCGCACCAGCGCTGGTGACGCGCCCGCTGGGCGGGCTCGGTCAGCTCATCCGATCGCAGCTCGGCGGCCTTGAAGGGGTGGGCCATGGCGGTGCCGCAGGTGGCGTCCTCGCAGCCGGGCGGCCGCAGCTCGTCGTGGCAGTCGGCGACCTGCGCGGCGAGCGCGTCGGGCAGGCCCGCGCAACACTCGGTGGCGGCGCCGCCGCGCTCGCAGGCGGGGAAGAGATCCGCGTCGCGGTCACAGCCGGGCGGGATGGCGTGCAGCACGATTCGGGCGCGGGTCACGCCGCTGACGCGTACCCGGGCCCCGCCGCTCGCGACGGGCCGATCACAGGTGCAGGCCGGGGCGAGGGCGGCCTCGCCACCACAGCGCGCGCCGCCCGCGCAGGCCACTACCCAGACCGTCGCGAGGCCCGCGAAGGCGTCCGGCGCGCGCACGCCCAAGGACAGCGGCGTCGACAGATCGACCCCCGCCTGGCTCAGATCGAAGACCTCGCCGCCCACGCGCCGCGTCGCCCCGTCCCCGAGGCGCAGGAACACGACGAGCGCGTCGGCCGCCTCGCCGCCCTCGCCGACCACGACCAGGTCGAGGCGCGGTGGCTGATCGTCGGCGCACGATCCCCCGACCAGCGCCACGGCGAGCAGCGCCGCCCGCGTCAGCCGCAATTGCCGGCGGTGCACGTGAGTCCTGCGGGGTGACCGACGCAGTCGGTGTCGTCCGCGCACTGAATGCACGATCCGTTGGCCCGGCAGACGTTGCCGTTGGCGTTGCCCACGCAGTCGGATCCATCGACGCAGTGCCCACACGCGGGCGGATCTCCGCCGCAGATTGGGTTGTTGCTCCCGGCGTCGCAGCCCGAGTCATCGCCTGGATCGCAGGTCTCGCAAGCGCCGGTCACGCACTGGGCGCCGTTGGCGTTGCCCGCACACTCGCCGTCGGCCCCGCAGGCGCGACAGGTCAGCCCGGCGGCGTCGCACACGGGCGTCGCGCCCCCCGCCGCGCAGCCCGCGTTGCCCGCCGTGTCGCAGGCCTCGCAGGCCCCGGCGACGCACTGCTCGCCGTTGGCGTTGCCCGCGCACTCGCCGTCCCCGCCGCAGGCGCGGCAGGCGTGGGTCGCCGCGTTGCACACTGGCAGGGCGCCGCCCGCGTCACACCCCGCGTTGCCGGCGGGATCGCACGGCACGCAGGCCCCCGCGACGCACTGGGCGCCGTTGGCGTTGCCGACGCACTCCCCGTCGTTGCCGCAGGCGCGGCAGGTCTTGTCGCCAGCGTCGCAGATCGGCGTGGCCCCACCCGCGGCGCACCCCGTGCCGTCGGCCGGATCGCAGACCTCACAGGCCCCGGCGACGCACTCCGCCCCGCTGGCGTTGCCGACGCACTCCGCGTCGCCGGCGCAGCCGCGGCACGCCGGCGGATTCCCGTCGCAAATCGGGGTGGCGCCGCCGGCATTGCAGCCCCCGTCGTCGGCGGGGTCGCAGGCCTCGCAGGCACCCGCCACGCAGAAGGCGCCGTTCGGGTTGCCCGCGCACTCGCCATCGCCCGCGCACGCGCGGCACTGGTAGTCGCTCCCGTCGCAGATCGGCGCGTTGCCCCCCACGTTGCAGCCCGCCTCGTCGGCCGGATCGCAGCCGCGGCAGGCCCCCGGATCGGCGCCCTGACTCACGCACTGGGTCCCGCTCGGGTTGCCGGCGCACTGGCCGTCGTTCTGGCAGGACTGGCACGAGGCCGTGCCGCCGCGGCAGACCGGCGTGCGGCTCGCGGGCGCGCAGCCGTCGTTGTCGGCGGTGTCGCAACGCCGACAGCCGCCGGCGTTCGTGCAGATGACCCCGCTCGCGTTGCCCGCGCACTCGCCGTTGCCGCTGCAGGCCCGACACTGCGCGTTCGCGCTGTTGCACACCGGCGTCGTGCTGTTCGCGGTGCAGCCCGCGCTGTCGACGGGATCGCACTGACCGCAGGCCCCCGTGCGCGGGCCGGCCAGGGCGCACTGAGCGCCGCTCCCGTTGCCCGCGCAGTCCGAGTCGCGGTCGCAACCCACGCAGCGAGGCGGATCGTTCTCGCACGACGGCGAGGTGCTGTTGGCCGTGCAGCCGGCGTCATCGCGCGGATCGCAGGTGCCGCAGCGCCCATCCTGCAAGCACTGCCCGCCGGTCGGGTTGCCGTCGCAGTCGTTGTCATTGGCGCAGGCCCGACACGCCAGCGTGCCGCTGTCACAGCGCGGCGTGGCGCTGTTCGCGGTGCAGCCGGTGTTGTCCGCGGGGTCGCAGCGCTCGCACGCGTCGGTGACGCATTGCCGTCGCGGGTTGACCGTGCAGTCGGCGTCGTCCCGGCACCCGACGCACACCCCACGGGCGTCGGCGCAGAAGGCCGCGGCCCCATTGCACGCGGCGCCGCTGCCGCACTTGCAGGTGCGCGTCGTGCACGCGCTGGTCGACGCAGCGTCGCAGGCCTGCCCGCAGGACTGGCAGCCGTTGAGGGTTGTGTTGACGCACTGCAGGTTGCAGCAGAGCTGGTTGGCCCCGCAGCCGTCGTGGGCGACGGGGTCGCACAGCTCGCAGCGCCCGCTCACGCACTGGTTCTCGGGCCCCGGCCGATCGACGCACTCCTGGTCGTTGACGCAGGCGCGGCAGGTCGAGTCGGCGGGGTCGCAGATCGGCGTCTGCGCGCCGCACGGCGTGTCGTCGCTGGGATCGCAGCCCTGGCACAGCCCGTTGACGCACTGCAGGTCAACGCCGCACTCGGCGTCGGCCGCGCACTGACGGCACGTGAAGTTCACCCCGTCGCACACCGGCGCCATCGCTGGGCAGCCGGCGTTGTTGGCCGGATCGCAGCGCTGGCAGCGACCGGTCACGCACTCGTTGCGCGAGCCCGGCCGGGTGACGCACTCGCTGTCGTTGGCGCAGGCGCGGCACTGACCGCTGGCGTCGCAGATCGGCTGCACGGCCGTCTCGTTGCAGCCGGACGCGTTGGCCGGGTTGCACTCCCGGCAGAAGTTGTTGACGCACTGGGTCGAGCCGGCGGGGCAGTCGTTGTTGTCGCGGCAGTTGACGCACGCGCCGCGCCCGTCGTCGCAGAAGGGCGTGTTGCCGGCGCAGGGCGGGTTGTTGCCGCACTTGCACGCGTGGACGCCGTCGCACTGGTTGGTGGCCGGCGCGTCGCACGCCACCCCGCACATCTCGCACTGCGTGTTGGCCGCGGTGGCCTGGCAGGCACCGTTGCAGCAGAGCTGGTTGGCCCCGCAGTCCCCGTTGCCACGGCACTGGAAGCAGTCGCCGGCGAGGCAGTAGGGCGTGTTACCCCCGCACGACGCGGCGTTGCCGCAGCGGCACCCGCGGTTGGTGCAGGTGTCGGCGTCGTCCCCGCAGACCTCACCACAGCGCTCGCACTGGCCGGCGTTGCCGCCGCGCGTCGCCTGGCACTGGAAGGTGTTGTTGGCCCCGCAGCACAGCTGGTTCGCCTGGCAGGCCGCGTGATCGGCCGGATCGCAGGGCCGACACTGGAAGTTCACGCACTGGCTCCGCCCCGGCCGGCTGTTGCAGTCCCCGTCGGCGAGGCACTCCACGCACTCCCCGGTCGCGTCCCGGCACACCGGCAAGGCGCCCTCGGCGTCACAGGGCGCGCTGTTGCCGCAGCGACAGCTTCGATTCTGGCACTGGTTGGTGAGGACGTCGTCGCAGGCCTCGTTGCACGCGGTGCACTGCCCCGATCCGGCGCGGTCGCGGCTGGTGGGCTCGCATCGGATCTGGTTCCCGCGGTCGCAGCACAGTTCGTTGCCGCCGCAGCCATCGAAGTTGGCCGGATCGCACACCTCGCAGCGGTTGTTCACGCACTGCCCACCGCCGCAGTGGTTGTCGGCGAGGCACTCCACGCAGGCGCCGTCGCCGTCGCGACAGAAGGGCGTGCCGCCGCCGCAGGGTGCGTTGTTGCCGCACATGCAGCCGCGCGCCGCGCAGCGATTGGTCTTGTCGGCATCGCAGGCCTGGCCGCACGCCATGCAGCCTGGGTTGTTGCCGGTCGCCACCGTGTCGACGCATCGGTCGTTGCAGCACAGCTGGTTGCCCCCGCAGCTGTCGTGGTTGACCGGGTCGCACCGGCGGCAGCTGTTCTGGACGCACTCGCGAAGGCCGCGGTCGGCGAACTGAGGATCGGCGATGCAGTCCTGATCCCGACGGCACTCGTGGCACTGCCCCTCGCCGGGCCGGTTGCCCAGCACGCACACCGGGGTCGCGCCCACGCACGCCTCCGATCCGGGCGTGCTGCCGCACACGCAGCTTCGGGGCTCGGCCCCCGCCATGCCCGCGCAGAAGTCGGCGACGTTGATGTCGCAGGCCACGTCGCAGCCCTCGCACTGCTGCTCGGGATCGGTGCGCACGCAGGTCCCGCGGCAGCAGATGGTGTTGGCGTCGCACTGAGCGTTCGTGCGGCAGCCGCGGCACTGGAAGTCGGGCTCCGGCGTCTGGGCGTCGTCCTCGCACACGGTGCCCACCTGGCAGGTGACCGAGTCTCCGCAGCGGCATTGGCGCCCCACGCACGAGTCCGAGCGCTCGCCATCGCAGGCCACCCCGCAGGCCTCGCACTGTGCGGCCGGATCGCTGGCCACGCACTGCCGGACGCCCTGCGCGTTGGCGCAGCACAGCTGCTCGTCGCCGCAGTCCTCGTCGTCGCGGCACTGGCAAAGGCCCCCGTCACAGACCAGGCCCTCCCCGCAGGCCGGTCCGTCGCCGCACAGGCACTCGGCGCCGCCCGCCGCGACCTCGCAGTGATCCGCGCCTCGCGCAGCGCAGTTGTCGCCGCAGGCCGCGCAGTTGTCGGGCAT
Organism: uncultured Myxococcales bacterium; assembly: GCA_937896275.1. GTDB lineage: Bacteria > Myxococcota_A > Bradymonadia > UBA7976 > UBA1532 > JACKDN01. The sequence goes on along the minus strand of CALBMW010001138.1, from coordinate 2,557 downwards.
CTGCAGGACGGTGCAGCGCCCCTCGCAGCAGGCGTTGCCCGCCGCGCACGCGATCTCGCAGGTGCCGCAGAAGTTGGGATCGCCCAGGAAGTCGAAGGTCTCGTCGATCTGCCCATCGCAGTCGTCGTCGCGCTGGTTGCACTGCTCGTCGGCCGGCAGGATCTCGCCCTGGCAGACGCCCCACTGTCCGTCGAAGCAGCGCCGCGTGCCGGCGCGGCAGAGGCCCACGCCGATCAGCTCCGGATCGGGCGTCGGCACCTGATCCACGCCGAAGCACTGCTCGATGTTGCGATCGACCTGCCCGTCGCAGTCGTTGTCGAGGTCGTCGCAGATCTCGACCGTGGGCGTCACCTGGCCGACGCACTCCTCGCCCAGGATGCCGGCGTCGCAGGCGCGCGTGCCGCCGTGACACACGCCGACGTCCTCGCTGCCCACGTCGCCCGTGTAGCAGGCGACGCTCGTGCCCTCGTCGGCGGTGCCGTCGCAGTCGTCGTCGATGCCGTTGCACCCCTCGTCGGCGGGCAGCAGTTGACCGTCGCAGGCGCTGTACGTGCCGTCACGGCACACGCGGATTCCGTCCCGGCACATGCCCTGGTTGCGCGATCCGTCGGGCCCGTCGAAGCAGGCCTCGGTCAGGCTGTCCTGGCCGCCGGACCCCTCGTCGGTGCGCCCGTCGCAGTCGTCGTCGAGGCCGTTGCACACCTCGGCCGTCACCTCGATCGCGCCCACGCACACGGTGTAGCGGCCGTTGCTGCACACCCCGAGCCGGCCGCGCTGGCATGCGCCCACCTCGCGCTCGGGCCCGCACGCCTCGACGCCCTCGTCGGCCAGCCGCTCCTGGCCCGGGCCCGGCAGATCGATCGTCCCGTCGCAGTCGTTGTCGAGGTCGTCGCAGACCTCGGGGGTCGGCTCGATGCCCAGGCACAGGAACATGGGGCTGCCGGTCTCGGGATCGCGCGTGCACACGTTGGGGCCCATCTCGCAGAGGCCCACGTCACGCCCGCACGTCTCGCCGACCTCGGTGCCGTCGGCCATCCGCAGCGGGTTGCCCTCGTCGACCACGCCGTCGCAGTCCTGATCCACCCGGTCGCACAGCTCCTCCGCCCCGGGCCGCACGGCGCCGTCCTCGTCGTCGCAGTCGTCGGGCACGACGAAGCCGTCGCCGTCCAGATCGCCGTCGGGTGGGCAGGCGCGGTCCTGGCCGTCGCAGTCCTGATCCACGCCGTCGTCGCAGCGGTCGGGGGCGCCGCGGTGAACGCCCTTGTCGGACTCGTCGCAGTCGTCGTCGCCGGTGAAGCCGTCGCCGTCCAGATCACCCGCGGCGCAGGCGAGATCCTGCCCGTCGCAGTCCTGATCCACACCGTCACCGCAGCGCTCCGGCGCGCCCGGCCGGCGACCCGCGTCGAAGTCGTCGCAGTCCTCGGGGGGCGACACGCCGTCGCCGTCCAGATCGGATCCCATCGCGCAGGCGTCGCCCCCGCGGCAGTCGTCGTCGACCGCGTTGCAGGGCACCTCGGGCGCCCCGGGGTTGACGAACCGATTGGCGTCGTCGCAGTCCACCTTCGTGGGATCCGGATCGTCGGCGAAGTAGCCGTCGTCGTCGTCGTCGGTGCCGCTGCCCTCGACGCCGTCGCAGTCCTGGTCGATCCCGTCGCCGGGGATGTCATAGGCCCCCGGGTGGATCCCGGGCTCGGCGTCGTCGCAGTCGTCGCGCACCGTGGATCCGTCGCCGTCGCCGTCGGTGTCGTCGCAGGCGACGTCGCCCCCGGCGCAGTCCTCGTCGAGGCCGTTCTCACAGAAGGCGAAGCTCCGGGGATCCTCGTAGGCGACGAAGGGGTTGGCGAGGCGAGCCGAGCGGGTCTTCAGATCGGCCCCGGCGCCCACGGCGGCCGGATCGTCGTGGCAGTCCTCGAAGGCCGACAGGGAGCGCGCCGCCAGCGACGCACAGCAGCCAGCGCGCAGGTTGCCGCAGTCCAGGAAGGTGTCGCCGTCCGCGTCGCAGGCGGGGTCGAAGGTCTCGATCGTGACGAGGTGCCGGCCCGAGCTACCCAGGACGGCCTGATCGCCGACGCCGACCACCGCGCCCTCGAGCAGCGCCACCGCGTGGACGTAGATCGGCCCCTCGCCGGCTGGAATCCATTCGTCGCGCACCCGAACGGGCGCCGAGACGATTTGGTCGCCGCTGACCGCGATGGTGGTCTCCTGCACCACGCGCCGGCCCGGGCCCGCGTCCGCGACGCCCTCCCGCTTGATCACGAGGGTGAGCCGATCGACGCGGTCAATCCCGCGCGCCTCGACCCTCACGTTGAGGCCGCCGTCCGACCCGCCGTCGTCGCAGCCGGCGACGAGGCTCAGCGCAGCACAAAGCAACGCAGCGAGGCCCCGGCGGGCGCAGCACGCAGATTCCGAAACGCTTTGGAGCACGGGCGCGATCCCCCTTCGCGGATGGCGGCATGATACGCACGCGGGCGCCCCCGTCGCAAAGCGCGCGTCGAGGTCCCGCGTCGCCCTTGTGCCGGCCCGCGGAATCGGGCAAAAGACCCGCGTGGTCGAGCCC
>CALBMW010001137.1 GCA_937896275.1 uncultured Myxococcales bacterium | reverse complement strand
GCCGCCGCGGACGCCTACGACGCGGTGGGCGCGCTCGATCGGGCCGGCGAGGCCGACCTCGTGGTGGCCTCGGTGGCCTACGGTCGCGGCGGCTTCGATCAGGTCCGCGCGCGCCTCGCGCCTCGGCTCGTGGCGCTCGAGGCGGCCGGTCACAGCGTCATGGCCGCGCGCGTCGCGGCGATGCTGCTGCCCGCCGACGCGGCCGCGGGCGCTTGGGAGCGCTACGAGGACCACCTCGCGCTCGCGGTGCCCCTCGTCCGTGCGCCCGACCTGGCGCTGGCCGACGCGCTGCTGTTGGCGGGCGATCAGGCCATGTACCGGTTCGGCCTGGGCGAGCAGGCCGGTCGCGCCTGGCGCCTCGCGAGGCAGGCCTTCGGGGCGCTCGACGTACCGAAGGGCGTGCTCGCGGCCGATGAACGCCTCGCCGAACTCGCGGCCGGTGACCACAACGGTTGACGCGCGCCCCGCGTCGGCCCGAGATCCACCCCAAGTTCAACCCGCGCGTCGCGCGCATCGATGGAGGGCCCATGAAGATCATCGAGTTCCTGCGCGGCCAGGGGATGCGCATCATCCTGCCCACGCTGGCCATGCTCACGCTGCTGATCGGTCTGGTGAGCGGCGGCCTCGGCGCGGTCGAGGTGCAGCCCGGCGAGGCGGCCGTGATCTACAGCACGCTCACCGGCGGAGAGGAGGTCGTGACCGACCAGGGCACGCTGACCTTCCTGCCCTTCTTCCAGCGCGTGGTGCGGGTCAACGTCGAGCCTCAGGTGCTCACCATGGACTTGGACGACGAGAACAAGATCACCGCCAACCGGGCGCCCAAGCTGACCGTGCGCGCCAAGGACGGCAGCGAGTTCTGGTTCGACGAGCTCGAGATCCACTTCCAGCTCATCGGCACCATGGTCAACATCGTCCTGGCGAAGCACGGCGACGGTGAGGGCTACAAAGAGGCGGTCCGCGTCAACGCGCGCGAGGTGCTGCGCGACGAGTTCGGCCGCTACACCTTCCACGAGGCGGCCGATCCCAGCAGCTACCAGACGGCCACCATCCAGGCCACCCAGCGGCTCAACGAGCGCCTCAACGCGACCGGGATTCAGGTGACGCTCATCAAGACGCCCCGACCGCGCTTCGACGAGAAGGTCGAGACCGCGATCAACGACCGCCAGACCTCGCAGCAGGAGGTCCGCGTGCAGGAGCGTGAGCGCGAGCGCCTCGTGAAGCAGCGCGACCGCCTCGTCCAGAACGTGCGGCAGACGAAGAACGCCGAGCTGCAATCCGAGAAGGCCCGGCTCGAGGCCCAGCTCAAGCAGGCCGAGGCCCAGTTCATCGAGACCCGCACGGCCGCCGACACCTACTCCATCGAGCGACGCGCCGCGGCGGACGCCGAGCGCGCCGAGAAGCTGACGCAGGCGGATGGCATCGCCAACTCGGCCACGGAGCGCGCCCAGGGCGTTCGGGCCGAGATCGAGGCGGTCGGCGCCGCCGGGCCCGGCATGCTCGACCGCGTCATCGCCGAGGTCGTCATGCCCCAGATCGCCAACATCGAGGCTGTGCCCTACGCGCGCGCCAGCCAGCCCATCGACATTCGCCACATCAGCGTGCCGCCGGAGGACAACTGATGATCAAGGCGATTCAGATCTGCAGCGCCCTCTTCCTGGCCATGATCTTCATCCCGATGTGCACCACGACCTACATCGCGCCCGACGAGATCGGCGTGCGCAAAGCGGTCTTCGGGGGCATCGACGACGAGGACTTCAGCCAGGGACGCCACCTCGACCTGCCCTTCTTCCAGTCCTTCTATCGACTGCCGCGGCAGGTTCAATTCCTTGATTTCAAAGCGTTCCCCATTCGGAACAACCAGACCAACCAGTTCTTCCTCGACATCACCATCATCTACGAGATCGTCGAGGGCGCGGGCCACAAGATCGGCCAGGAGGGCCTGCTCAACACGTGGCAGGTGAAGGTCAAGTCGGTCTGCGAGGGCCTGCTGCGCGTCCACCTCGCCCAACTCGACAACGAGAGCATCCTCAACACGGATGACCGCATCCGCGTCGCCAAGTCGGCGGTCGAGCCGCTCAACGCCCAACTCGCGCAGTACCACGTGCGGGTGCGGCAGGACGGCGTCATCATCCGCCAGATCAGGTTCGAGGCGGGCTACGAGAGTCGGCTGCAGGCCCAGCAGCAGCTTGGCGTGCAGGCGCGGCTCGACGGCGCCAAGGAGAAGGAGTCCGAGGCGCGCATGGAGACCGACACGGTCAAGAAGGGCATCGACAAGGACGTGGCCGTCGAGGAGCAGGAGTGGAACAAGACGATCGCCGATCTGCGCAACGGGTGGGAGGTGAAGACCGCCACGGTGCGGGCCGAGGCCCAGATCTACGAGCGCCGCGTCCGCGCCGAGGCCGACGCCCACTACGACAAGAGCGTGGCGCAGGGCGAGCGCGCCATCGCCGAGGCCCGCGCGCTGGGCGAGCGGCTCAAGACCGAGTCCCTCAACACCAAGGCGGGCCGCACCTACAGCGCGATCCTGGCCGCGCGCAACTTCAAGCTCGGCAGCATCCGGCTCAACTCGAGCAACCCGGAGTTCCTGCACCGGTTCGCGTCGATGGGTGCCTGGCGCCGCTTCTTCCTGTCCGACGAGCGGTGACCGCGTGCTGGTTCGACTGATCATCCTGCTGTTCATGGCGGCGCTCGGCTACGGCGCCTTCCGCGCGTTTCGGGGGCACCCCTGGACGCGGATCTCGCCGCGATGGCGGCTGGCGGCCGTCGACTGCCCGCCCCTGGCGCGCGCCTTGGAGATCCGCCGCAGCCTGGCGCGCCTGCTGGTCAAGCGCGGGGCGACCTATGGTCAGTCCCTGTTGAGTCAGGTCGACGGCCTGCTGGCGTCGATGGTCGATCTGGCCGACGCGCGCGCCGAGCTGACGGCGCTGCTCGCCGACGGTGACAACGCGCCCCTCGGCGACGCGCTGCGCGACGTGGACGCCCGCCTGTCCGACGCCATGGAGCAGGTGCAGGCCGCCTTCGAGCACCTCGCAGGGGTGGCCGGGCGCGCCGATCCCGAGGTCAACGCCGCGCGCGATCGCCTCACGAGGGAGACCGACCGCCTGCGGACGTCGCTGCGCGCCTACGAAGAGGCTCGCCGCGAGGCGGAGGCGGACGTCAGCGAGTGAGCGGTCCCGAAGGGATCAGGGCGCGTCGGGTGCGGCGGCCGGGGCGGGGGCGGCCTTCCACTCGGGCTTGCCGCCGCCGAGCTGGACCAGGCGCACCACGGCGGTGACCTTGGTGGTCTCGGGCGGCATGAAGAAGCCGGCCGTCATGTCGCCGGTCGACTTCTTGTCGAAGAACTCGATCTGCGTGTGGGGGAAGGTCTTGAGCACCTTGCCCGAAGCGTCGCGGTACTCCAGCTCGGCCACGAAGCGCGTCACCGGCACGTCGGCGAAGTTGAAGACGGTGAACGTCGCCTTCCGGCGCTCGCCCTCACCCTCCATGGCCACGAACTCGATCGCGACGGGGGCGCCGTTTTCCGGGGCCGCGGGCCACTTGACCTCGGGTTTGGCGGCCGCCGTGTCGCCCGACTTCTTGTCGCCGCAGGCCGGCAGAGCGATCGCCGCCGCCAGGATCAAGAGGGACGCCGTGAGAAAGCGCATGGTCGAGTCCTCCGAGGTTTCGCACCTTGGACCACGATCGGCACGCCCGCGCAAGCGTCAGGGCCGTCGGGCCTCATCGAGGCCGTCGTAGACGATGCGCGAGACCTCGGCGACCACCTTCGAGAGCGTCGCGATGTCGTCGCCGCGGGTCATCACACACAGCACGTAGGGGCCCTTGGGCGCGTAGATCACACCGCAGTCGTGCAGCTGAGTGACCAGCTTGCCGCCCAACTCGCCAATGAACTCCCCGAACTTGTGGCTGGCCTTGGTCTGCCGCGGCAGGCCCGCCACGAGGCCTTCGCGGAAGGTCGAGCGGCCCCCCAGCGCGAGGACGCGCTCGGACATCTCCGCGCTCAGGAAGGTCGCGTCGAACAAGAGGCGGAACAGGCCGCCCATCTGCCGCGCGGTGAGCGCCTCGAGGTCGTGCCCCGCCAGCCGCGCGGTGCCCAGCGCCGCGAAGACCTCGGCCAAGTCATCCGGGCTGAAGAGGTCAGCCAGCGCGTTGGTGGCGTTGTTGTCGGACTCCACGATCATCGCCTCGGCATAGCGCCACAGCGAGTAGGAGACACCCGGCACCATGTCGACGTTGGGCCGGTGCCTCTGGCGGTCGCGCTCCGCCGGCTGCGGGCGGTAGGCCAGGGGGCGGTCCATGTAGCCGGGGTTGCTCTCCTCGACCACCAGCGCCGCCATGAGCAGCGGGATCTTGACGAGGCTCGCGGGAACGAAGCTCTGCTCGTCGTCGATGCCGAACTCGACGCCGGCCTCGAGGTCGCGGAAGTAGACCGAGCCGATCTCGAGGGCCCCGGCCGCGCGCTGGCGCTCGAAGAGGTCGAGCACTGCGCTTCGGATGAGGGCGAGGCGCACCTCTCGGGCCGGATCGCGCAACAGACAGTCCAGCAGCGGCGCCGCCTGCTCCAGGCTCCGATCGCGCACCAGGAGGCTGGGCGGAATGGGGTGAGCCGGCACCTCGGCGAAGGTGCTGTGGACCGTGAGGCGCGCGCCGCCCCAGGCGCCGACCGCGAAGGCCGTGAGGGCGAGGGCCACGGTGACGGCGAGGCCGCGGCGATCAGCCACTGTCGCCTCCCGCGCCGGTCAGGGTCTCCCACGTGGTCCTGGACAACGCCGCGAGCAGGGACCGCAGCGGCTCGGCCGCAGGGCCCTGGCTCATCACGCACAGCAGTTACGCGTGGCCGGGGCGCACCACGATGCCGCAGTCGTGGGCCAAGAAGCCGCCACCCTCCCGCGGCGCGGCGGCCTCCAGCGCGGACAGGTGCGGGAAGGCCTGGCTGGCGGGGAGCCCTTCGGCCAGGCCGGCCCGAGCCAGGCGCGCCAGTCGGAGCAGAACCTGGTTCGACGTCGAGCGCCCCAGGAGCGTGGCGTTGTAGAGCGCCTCGAGGGCGCGGGCCAGGGTCTCGACGCGCACCCGCTCCACGTCGCCCCACCGCAGGCCACGCACCACCGCCTCGATCACCGACGGATCGACGGTCGACGCCAGCGTCCCGCCCGCGCCGAGGCCGTTCCAGGGAAGCAACTCGGCGTTCGGCCAGGGCGCCTCGCCGCGCGCCTCCTCGGCGCCGAGCATCGGGCGACGCTCCGAGTCCAGCAGCCAGGCCAGCAGCGCCGGGACCGCCCACAAGGTCCCTGTGAGGAAGGCCTCGTCCGATCCGGCCTGCAGCGCCGGGCCGCCCTCCAGATCGCGCAGGCGCACGGCGATGCGCGTCGCCGTGCCGTCGGCCACGGCGGCCGCGATCAGGTGCGCCAGCCGCTCCTGCGCGCCTCGGAAGGGCGCGGCCGGCGGCTCGCGCACCAGGCAGTCCTGCAACGGCTCGACGAACTCGAAGCGAGCGTCGCGCCGAATGATCTCACTCTTGGGCGGCGTGGGCGGCGGCGGCGGCGCGTGCGCACGGGTCCACGTCCATGTCGTGAGGAAGCCGGCGATCAGGCAGAGCCCGACCAAGAGCGCACGTGTCGATCGCAAACCGCGGACCCCCGATCGCCCCTGAGCGATTCGATTGCCCCTCCCTGGCGCGGAGTATGGCCAGGTGCCCCATTGGGGGCAAGGTCGTCGGCGTCGGTGTCGGACGTGGCCGTCGCGAGAGCGGAACCGTGGGCGACCGCCTCGCGGGTGGGTG
>CALBMW010001136.1 GCA_937896275.1 uncultured Myxococcales bacterium | reverse complement strand
GACATCGTGTTCCACCACGAGGGCACCCTCGACAAGTTCGTGGGCGACGAGATCATGGCGGTTTGGGGCTCGCCGGTGGGCCAGATCGATCACACCGATCGCGCCGTGCATGCGGCCCTCGACATGATGAAGGCGCTCGACGACTTCAACCGATTCCGGGTCGCCAACGGCGAGGACGCGATCAACGTCGGGTGCGGCATCAGCACGGGCAAGTTGGTCGCGGGCTACATGGGGTCTACTCGTACGTTGTCCTACACCGTCATCGGCGACACGGTGAACCTGGGCGCCCGCCTGTGCAGCCACGCCGCCCCCGGCGAGGTGCTGGTGTCGACGGCGGTGGTCAACGCCCTCGGGCCGCGCCTTCGCTACGAGGAGCGCGCGTCGGCCGAGATGAAGGGCAAGACCGGTCGCGTCCCGATCTATCGGGTGCTGGGCCTGTCCTGACGGGAGCCCCGAGCCGGGCGCCCGCCCGTCAGTGCAGCGTGCTCGGCGGGACCGCGGCGGGCGCCTGGCTCGTGCTCGGCTCGCCCTTGGCCATCACGATCTCCCGGTTCTGGAAGATGTTGTTCAGGAAGCCGCGCTCGTAGCCCGAACCGCGCAGGCAGGCCACCTGCAGGTGCAGCTCGTCCCAGGCTGCGTCGAGGGCGTCCTCGGCGTCGCCGTCATCGCCCACCGCCTTGAAGACCTGGTAGCGACACAGCTCGACCTCGGCTTGCAGGCGCGCGAGCCGTGGGTCGTGCTCCAGCGCGCTGTGCATCGCGGCGTCGAGCTCGCCCAGCCGCGCCTTGGCCTCCCCTGCCCGGTCGAGCACCACCAACCCCCGCAGCTGGATCACCAGCGCCTGCACCAAGCCGCGCAGGTAGCCAATCTCCATCGCCCGGTCAGCCGCCTCGCCCGCGTAGCGCAGGCCGCCGCTCACCAGCTTCTCGCCCCGCGCGAAGGTCGCGAAGTTCATCGCGAGCGCCAGGAGCGCGTCCACGTACAGCGGCTCCCGCTTGGACTGCCGGCCCAGGTCCTTCAGGCAGAGCCCCAGCAGCGAGACGGCGTCGTCGAAGCGCCCGCGGTTGACCAGGATCCGACCCTGACCGATCACCGCCGCGGCGTGCACGAGGCGCTCGCGGCCCTTGTCCACGCGGCGCAGCACGGCGGCGAACAGCTGGTTGGCCTCGTCGAAGTCGCCCAGCAGGGCGTGCAGCTCCCCCAGCTTGAGCAGCACCATGCTCTCTGCGCGCGGCGCGCCCGACTCGGCCAGGATGCTCTCGGCCCTGCGCAACAGCTTCAGCGCGTCGAGCAGCCGCCCCATCGACCAGTAGAGCTCCGCCAAGCCCGCCACGACGAGCGCCTCGCCGTAGAGATCCTGACCGAGCTCTGCGGCGCGCCAAGCGCCGAAGAGGTCGCGCAGAGCCTCGGGCACCTGCCCACCGCCCGCGTGGAACAGCCCCCGCGTGTGCAGCAGGCGCGTTCGAAGGCGCGGCTCCGCGTCCTCGCCGGCCTCATCGAAGGCCTCGTCGAGGAAGATGCGCGCCTCGGCGCGCTGCCCTTGCTGCCAGCAGTTCAGCGCCAGCGCCAGCCGTGCCCGCGCCTGCAGGACCGAGTCCGCCTCCCGCGCGCCGAGCGCCGGCAACAGCCGCTCTTCGGCCGCGGAGTGACGTCCCTCGAAGACCGCCTGCGCCGCCTCGACCAGCACCAGCCGCTCGCGATCCTGCGGCGTGCCCACGCCGTCCACGAGCGCGGCGATCTGCCGCAAATCGGCGGCCCTCGCCTCGAACTGTCCCAGCCGGGCGAAGATGCGCTCGCGCCGCGACAGCACGGCGAACAGGAAGCGATCGTGGTCGTCGGGCGCGAGCCCCTTGAGCAGCCCGAGCCCCTGGCTGCACAGCTCGAGGGCCCCCGCCATGTTGTCCCACCGCACCGCCCGATCGATGCCGGCCACCAGCCCGTGCAGCGCCCGCGTGGGCCAGTTGGCCAAGGCCAGGTGGCTCGCCGCGAGCGTGGGGTAGGCCTGCGCCTCGGGCAGGTGCAGGAAGACCTCGCCCGCGTCCTCGTGGATCGCTCGTCGGCGTTCCTGACCCATGCGCCGGTAGATCTGGTCGCGCACCAGCGGGTGCCGCGTGCGCGCTACGATGCCGCGCTCGGTCATCGTGGTCTCGACCAGCCCCGCGCGTTGCAGCTGAGCGAGCGCGTTGAGCAGCTCCTCGCGCCCGATGGCGCGGCGCGCGGTGACCTCCTCGAGCACCACGCCGTCGGCGGTGTCCTCGACCACGGCCACCACGTCGAGCACCTCGGGCGCCGAGCCCTCGAGCTGCGCGAGCCGGCGCTCGACGATGGTGCCCAGATCGCCCAGCTCGCCGCCCGGCAGCCGCGCGATCTCGACCCACGCCTCGCCCTCCCAGCCGATCACGCCGTCCGCGACGAGCTGGCGCACCGCCTCGTGGAGCAGCAGCGGCGATCCCTGGGCCCCCGCGTTCAGCCGCAGCCGCGTGCCGTCATCGAGGCGATTCGGTTCGAGCAGCGCGTCGATGAGCTGCTCGCCCTCGTTCATGTCGAAGTGCTGGAGGATCACCTCGGTGAAGTTCGGCATGCGCGCCAGGCGCGGGGGCGCGCTGAAGCGCCCGTCATAGGTCAACAGCACCATCAGCGGGGCGGCCGGACGCACGGTGCGGATCAGGTGCTCCACCAGATCCCAGGACGGCCCGTCCATCTCGCCCGCGTCCTCGAACACCAGGAACAGGGGCCCGCCCGTCTGAATGCGCGCGCGCAGCGACAGGGCCTCGAACAAGGCCACCAGCGCCCGCCGCAGGTGGATGCCGACCGTCCGGCTGCTGGGCTCGGCCGGCACGTCACCCCCCGCCCCCACCAGCGCATCCAGGTAGGGCAGCCCGAGGAGCAACGCCTCGGCGTCGACGGGGGCTCGCGTCCGAAGACCCTCGAGTTGATGCAGGAGCGCTTCGATGCGCGCGCGGTTGCCCGGCACCCCGAGCGGCGCGCCGAAGATCCCACGCAAGAGCGCCACGACGGGCCACTGGGGCAGGTCGAAGAGGCGCGGCGCGCGCGTGCGGAACACCGCCGGCGGGCGGCCGAGCTGCATGCGCACCCGCTCGATGAAGGTCTGTACCAGCGTCGACTTGCCGAAGCCGTCGGGGGCCTTGATGCCCACCACCTGATGCCCGCCGCCCTCCCGCGCTGCCACTGCGCGGAGCCGCGCCCAGATCTGCCGCAGCTCGTCGGCGCGGGCCACGGGCCGCACCGCGTCGAGGCGGTCGAGCAACGACCCACGGGCGGCCAGGCTGGGCAGGCGCGCCTCGATGTCCCCGGCGATGGGCGTCTGATCGGCGCCGACCCCAACCGGATCGTCCCGCCCAAGCGAGGTGCCGCGGCTCTCCATCGGCATCGTTCGGCGGTCGGTCTCCCAGGTCGTGTGCCTGCCTTGCAGGGCGTCGGCGACCGCGCAGAGGGCCTCGCGCATCGCCGCGCGCAAGGCGCGGAGCGCGTCGATGAACTCTTCGAGATCTGCGTAGAGCACCTGGGCGCGGATCGCGACCAGATCCTCGAACTGGAACAAGACGCGCACCATCACCGATTGGAGGAACCGGTCGGGCGGCCACAGGGCGCGCAGCGTCGCCAGGCAGGCGTCGACCGCCTGCGGCGAGCGTTGGTCCACGTACTGCGTGAAGTGCAGGAGCGCGGCGCGCAGGCCCTCGCGCAAACGCAGGGGCTCGCACTCCCGGAAGATTGGGTCGGCCTCGCGCAAGGCGGGCACGAGATCGTCGACGAGCTCGTCGACGTGCCCTTCGACGTAGGCCACCAGGTGCTGCACCCGGCGGACTCTATCCGCCGCTCCTCAGCGGGTCAACGGCGTCGGGGCTGCCGTTGCGTCGGCCGCACACACCTGCTACCACATGCTGCCCGCAGGGCGGGCGAGGAGGCTGGCCGATGCGACACACCGTGCTCGTCGTCGATGACGACAGCTCGAACCTGGCCAGCCTCGTCAAGGTGTTCGAGCGCCTCGGGCTGCGCGTGCTGCCCGCGACGAGCGGCCGAGAGGCCCTCGACACCTTGCGCGCCACGCCGGTCGAGGTGCTGCTGACCGACCTGATGATGCCCAACATGAGCGGGGTCGACCTGCTCAAGAACGTGAAGGCCATCGCGCCCGACACCGAGGTCATCGTGATGACCGCCTACGGCACCATCGAGCGCGCCGTCGAGGCGATGCGCGAGGGGGCCTACGACTTCATCACCAAGCCGTTCCGGCGCGCCCACATCGAGCGCGTCATCCTGCGCGCGCTCGAGAAGCAATCGCTGCTCGCCGAGAACAAAGCCCTCAAGGCCCAGCTCGCCGACGCGCGAGGCGCGAGGGCCACGACCGGTGGCATCATCGGCAACGCGCCGGCCCTGCGCCGCGTGCTCGACACCGCGCGCCAGGCGGCGCCGTCCACCGCGACCGTGATGCTGACCGGCGAGAGCGGCACCGGCAAGGAGCTGTTCGCCCGGGCCATCCATCGGCTGTCGCCACGGGTGGAGCAGCCCTTCATCGCCGTCAACTGCGGGGCGCTGCCCGAGAGCATCATCGAGGCGGAGCTCTTCGGTGCCGAGAAGGGCGCCTACACGGGCGCCGCCGCCACGCGCGACGGCCGTTTCAGCCGGGCCCACGGGGGCACGCTGTTCCTCGACGAGGTCGGCGAGCTGTCGCCGCATGTGCAGGTCAAGCTGCTGCGCGTCCTGCAGTCGGGCGAGTTCGAGCGCCTCGGCGGGGTCGAGACGCTGCGCGTGGACTGCCGCATCATCGCCGCCACCAACCTCGATCTGGCGCAGGCGGTGCGCAACGGCGACTTCCGCGAGGACCTCTACTACCGCCTCGACGTCATCCGCATCACGCTGCCGCCCTTGCGCGCGCGACCCGACGACGTGCCGCTGCTCGCCGATCACTTCCTGCGCATCTACGCCGAGAAGAACGGCAACCGCGTTCAGCAGATCGCCGATCGCGCCATGGCGCGCCTGATCGACTACAGCTGGCCCGGCAACGTGCGCGAGCTCGAGAACACGATCGAACGCGCGGTGGTGTTGGCCAACGGCCCGATCATCGACGAGGACGGCCTGCCCGAGACCATCCTGGGCGAGCGCCGCGACGCGCAGGTGCTGCACATCCCGCTCGGCACGCCCCTCGACGAGATCGAGCGCCGGCTGATCCGCGAGACGCTGCGCTTCACCGACGGTGACAAGAAGCGGGCGGCCCAGCTCCTCGGGATCGCCACCCGCACGATCTACCGCAAGCTCGATGCATGAGGTGGACTGCGTGAGGTGGACTGCGTGAGGTGGACTGCGTGAGGTGGACTGCGAGGTCCATTGACATTTTGGCAGGGCGTCCAGCATCAGTGCGCGCGCTGCTGTCAATTTGGCAAACCCGGGCGTGGAGGAATCGGGGCGCCGATCGGCCCGATTGACGACGGCGCGCGGCTTCGCGGCCCGCAGATTCCCGAGGCACGCTTTTTGTAGAAGCGGACGGCGCGGCGCCCAGCGCGGCGCAAAGACCACGGCCCCTCGCTGCAATGAGGCGGGCCCCGACGCGCCCCCTCGGTGGGGCACTGGATCGACGAGCGACGGCGGATGGAGAGCCTGGTCAAACGATACTTCTGGTTGATCAACCTGCTGATGCTCGCCGTCCTGGCGTTCCTCGCGGCGCGTGTGATCAACAACGTCGTGGCGGGCGAGATCGCCGCGCTGCCCACCCACCCCACCGGCGCGGCCGACTCGGCCAAGGCCCAGCCCAAGCGCGGACAGGACGGCAGCGAGCAGTGGGCCGCGACCATCGCCGAGCGCAACCTCTTCAACGCCCATCCGCCCGAGATGGAGATCGACGGTGGGGTCGACGAGGGTGATCCGACGCCCCAGCTGCCGACCGGCATGCCGCCCCCGCCCGGCGCCCCCTGCGAGAAGAGCGACTCCAATATCGGCCTCATCGCGACGATGGTGGCCGAGCCGTCGCCCTGGTCGATGGCGGTGATCGATGACGGGGAGGCGTCCGAGTCGAGGCTGGTCAAGGAGGGCCAGGCCATCGGCGAGGTGATCGTGGCCGCGATTCAAGCCGACCGGCTGGTGCTCGCCAAGGCCGGTGGCTTCGAGTGCGTGGATCTCGGCGAGAAGAAGGGACGCGCCAAGAAGTCTGCCTCCCGCGGCGGCTACACACCGCCCCCCGCCAGCAAGCAGCCCGATCTCAGCGCGGGCGTGAAGAAGGTCGGCGAGAACCGCTACGAGATCGACCGCACCATGCTCAACGAGCAACTCGAGGATCTGACCGCCCTCAGCCGCCAGGCGCGGGTGATCCCCCACTACCGCGACGGCAAGCCCCAGGGCTTCAAGATCGTCGGCGTCCGCCCCGGCAGCCTCTACAGCCACATCGGCATTCGGTCGGGCGACGTGATCAAGGCGGTGGGTGACGAGGAGATCACGAGCCCCAACAAGGCTCTCGAGCTCTACGAACGCCTCAAGAACCAGGACAACGTCACCGTGGACGTCGAGCGGCGCGGCCGCAAGACCACCCTCGAGTACGAGATCAAATGAAGAACGTCGGACGCCTCCCCCACGCCCCGCGCAGCGCGTTCCCCCGCGGTCTGCCGGGAACCCTCGTGCTCGCGGGCCTCCTGGTGGTGGGCTTCACCGCTCCCCGCGCCCTCGCGCAGGACGATCCGCCGGTCAAGCCCACGCTCGACGTGCTGCGCAAGCCCGTCCTCAAGGGGATCAAGCCCGGCTCGCTGCCCGGCGCCCGGCCGCGGCTCCCGCCGATGGTGAAGCCCGGCGATCTGGCGCCGCTCGCCCAGAAGGTGGCCCCTGGCGGCGTGGGCGGCGTGAAGCCCGCCCTCAAGGCGCGGCGCCTGCCCCCGGGCGCGAAGGACGACGCAGGCAAGGGCGCCGCCGGCGAGGGGGAGAAGGGCTCGCCCCAGTGGCAGCAGGTCGAGGAGAAGGAGGACGACGACGAGCCGACGCTGTCGAAGGACTTCATCAAGAACTGCGCGCGCTTGAAGCCCGGCGTGAAGGTCCGCCTCGACATCTACGACGAGGAGATCGAGGCGGTCGTGAAGCTGATCGCCTGCCTGACGGGCAAGAACATCGTCATGGGCAAGCCGATCAAGGGGAAGAAGATCACCATCTACTCCCCCTCGCTGGTCAACTCGGCCGAGGCCCTGCGGGTGTTCTACTCGGCGCTCGAGGCCAACGGCCTCACCATCCGGCGCAACGGCAAGTTCTGGCACGTGGTCGAGGCCAAGGGCTTCGAGACGCAGCCGGGCGTGATCCTGCCCCCCGAGGCGAGCATCCCCAACGAAGACCGCATGGTGACCCAGCTGCTGCGCCTCAGCTACGTGGACGCCAGCGAGATGAACGAGGTGATCAGCGGGCTGTT
>CALBMW010001135.1 GCA_937896275.1 uncultured Myxococcales bacterium | reverse complement strand
GGCCGTGTGCCCGCACCGCCTATCGAGGCCCCTCATGATCCAGCGAACGGCCCGCAACCTGCGTCGGATCCGCAGCCGCGCGAGCGGCCTGGCCCTGCGCGGCTTCTTCGAGGGCCTCAGCCGCGCGGGCGCCCTGCACCCCAAGGCCAAGCCCGCGCGCCACGGCGTCGAGCGCCTGCGCGGCGTCCCGTATCTGGACGACGAACACCCGAGCCACACCCTCGACATCTACCGCCCGGTCGCCCCCGCCGGCCCCCTGCCGGCCCTCCTCTACATCCACGGCGGCGCCTTCCACATCCTGTCCAAGGACACGCACTGGCTCATGGCGCTCGCCTTCGCGCGCCGCGGCTTCGTCGTGTTCAACGTCGACTACCGCCTGGCCCCGACGCACCGCTTCCCGGCCGCCATCGAGGACGTCTGCCACGCCGCCCGCTGGGTCGTCGAGCACGCCGCGCGCTACGGGGCCGACGCAGAACGCCTCGTGATCACGGGAGAATCCGCGGGCGGCAACCTCGCCACGGCCGTCACCGTGGCGTCCTGCTACCGGCGGCCCGAGCCCTGGGCCGCGGCCCTCTTCGACGCCGGCGCGCGTCCCATCGCGACCATCGCCGCCTGCGGCATCCTGCAGGTCAGCGACACCGACCGCTTCGCCCGCAGGCGCAAGCTGCCCACGGTCGTGGCCGATCAGCTGCGCCACATCGAGCGGGGCTACCTGCCGTCGGAGCGCGGCGATCTCAGCATGGCCGACCCCCTCGTGTTCCTTGAACGCGGCCTGCCGCCCGACCGCGCGCTGCCACCCTTCTTCGCCTTCGCGGGCACGCGCGACCCGCTGCTGCCCGACACGCGCCGGTTGGCCGTCGCCCTCGAGGCGCTCGGCGTGCGCTGCGACGCGCGCTACTACCCCGGCGGCCTGCACGCCTTCCACGCGCTGCCCTTCGACGCGCGAGCCCGCGACTGCTGGCGCGACCAGTTCCGCTTTCTGCGCGAAGTGGTCCCCCGATGAGCCCGTCGCCACGCTTCCGCCCCGCCCTGCTCTGGGCCCTGCGCTGCGCCCTGCTCCTGGCCGCCGCGCCGGCCGCGGGGGTCGTCCCGTCCTCGGCTCACAAGGTGCGCGGCATGACCGTCTCGTGCCCCACCGACGGCTCGGAGTGGGGCTCCGACGCGATGGTCGACACCATGCGCGCGCTGAAGGTCATCGGCGTGGAGTGGGTGGCCATCCATCCCTACGCCGGCATCGGCAAGGACGGCGGGGTGCCGCAGTGGCGCCGCCTGGCGCTCGACCCGCCCCCGGCCTGGATCACGCGCCCCATCGCCGAAGCTCACCGGCTGGGGATGAAGGTGATGATCAAGCCGCACCTCGGCTACTGGGGAAGCGGCTTCGGGTGGCGCGGCGACATCACCTTCGAGACCCCCGCGCAGTGGGCCCGCTTCTTCGCCGAGTACACCACCTGGATCACCCAGGTCGCGGCCGTCTCGAAGGGCGCCGACGCGTTCGTCGTGGGCACCGAGCTCGACCGCACGCTCGACCACGAGGCGGAGTGGCGGGCGGTCATCGGCGCCGTGCGCGCGCGCTACGACGGACCGCTGACCTACGCCGCCAACTGGCCCGAGTACGAACGCGTGCCCTTCTGGGACGCCCTCGACATCATCGGCGTCCAGGCCTACTTCCCGCTCGTCACGGAGGGCCAGGCCACCACCCCCGCGAACCTCGAGCACGGCCTGCGGGCGCACCTGGCCGCGCTGCACGCGTTCAGCAAAAAGATGAACAAATACGTGGTGTTCACCGAGCTCGGCTATAACGAGTTCGACCAGACGGCGCTCCGCCCGTGGGACGACGCGACCGGTGGACCCGACGCCGCCGGCGTCCAGTCGCGCGCCCTCGAGACGGCGCTGCGCCTCGTCGCCGAGGACGATCGCGTGGTGGGCGCCTTCCTCTGGAAGTGGTTCCCGGGCCCGTGGGCTCCCCGCAATTTCTCGATGCAGGCGCCGGCCGTGCAGACGCTGATCGCCCGCTACTGGCGACCGTCGCCGCCGCGTCGGATCCGGACGCAGCCGCCCCCGGATCAGACGCCACGCTGAACGGACCACCGGGCGACCGGAACGACGACGGCGTTCTCGGCGACGGCGTCAACTGCCCGGGCCGCGCCCACCACGGCCAGACCGACGGCGTGTTGGCGCCGGTCTCCACTTCCCCCACCCGCGACGGTCGGCCATCCTGAGGTCGTGACGACCGCCCCGATCCCCTTTGGCCCCTTCGTCCTCCACCACCGCATCGGCCGCGGCGGCATGGGAGAGGTCTGGGCGGGCCATCACCGCGCGGGCTGGGCCGAGGTCGCCGTCAAGGTGATCACGCACGTCGGTCCGGACGACGCCCCCTTCCAGGCCGCCTTCCGAAACGAGGTGCGCGCGGTGGCCGGCCTCCACCACCCCGGCGTCGTCCGCGTCGACGACTTCGGCCGCGTGCCGGACGAGGCCGCGGACGCCTCGGGCGGCGCGCTCGTCGCGGGCCGCCCCTATCTCGCGATGGAGCGTTGCGAGGACCTCACGCTGCGGAGCCGGGTCGGCCACCTCGATTGGCCCTGCGCCGCCGAGATCCTGCGCGCGCTGCTGGCGGCGCTGGCCCACGCCCACGCCCGCGGCGTCATCCACCGCGACCTCAAGCCCGAGAACGTCCTCCGGGGACGCGATCCGGTCCGCTGGGTTCTCAGCGACTTCGGCGTCGCCCACGCCGTCGAGCGGGACGCGAGGCCCGACGCCAACACCCTCGAGCAGGCCGCCCTCACCGCGGGCACGCCGGCCTATATGGCGCCCGAGCAAATTCGCGGCGATTGGCGCGATCAGGGCCCCTGGACCGACCTGTACGCGCTGGGCTGTGTCGCCTTCGAGCTGTTGGCTGGGTTCACGCCGTTCCGCAAGGCCTCACCCCTCGCCACGCTCGCCGCCCACCTCGCCGATCCTGCCCCCCGATGCCCGCACGTGAACCCGGCGCCGCCCGAACTCGATGCCTGGCTCGGCGGGCTGCTCGCCAAGGATCCCGGCGGGCGCTTCCAGGCTGCCGCCGATGCCGCCGCCGCGCTCGACACCCTCGGCCCCGCCACGCGCGC
>CALBMW010001134.1 GCA_937896275.1 uncultured Myxococcales bacterium | reverse complement strand
TGCTACGGCCGCGATCTGGCGCGCGGCCGCACCGTGAACATCGGCGAGGCGATCGGCGTGATCGCGGCGCAGTCGATCGGCGAGCCGGGCACGCAGTTGACCATGCGTACCTTCCACATCGGTGGCGCCGCCTCGCGGCAGGCTGAGGCGAGCACCCTCGAGAATCGCGGCCCAGGCTTCGTGAAGCTGGTGAACGTCTTGACGGTCGACGCGCCGGACGAATCGGGCGGCATCAAGCACCAGGTGATCATGAACCGCCAGGGCGTGGTGCTCATCACCGACGGCGAGGGGCGCGAGAAGGAGCGTTACCAGGTCATCTACGGTGCGCGCCTGCAGGTCAGGGACGGCACCGAGGTGGCGCCTGGCACCGTGCTCGCAGAGTGGGACCCCTTTGCCGTCCCGATCCTGACCGAACTCAGCGGCGTGGTGCACTTCCAGGACATCAAGGAAGGCGTCACCATCTCCGAGGAGCTCGACGAGGTCACCGGTCTGTCGCGGAAGGTGGTCGTCGAGACCCGGGATGGCGACCTGCGACCGCAGATCACCATCCGCGACCCCGAGACGCGGCACATCCGTAAGCTGCTGTCGGGGCGCGGCGACGCCCGCTACATCTTGCCCGTCGGGGCCAACATCGTCGTCAACGACGGCGACGAGATCTCGGCGGGTCAGATCTTGGCGAAGATCCCCCGCGAGAGCTCGAAGACCAAGGACATCACGGGCGGTCTGCCGCGCGTGGCGGAGTTGTTCGAGGCGCGCAAGCCGAAGGAGCACGCGGTCATCTCGGACATCGACGGCTGGGTCGAGTTCGGCAAGGACACCAAGGGCAAGCGCAAGATCATCGTCCGGCCAGAGATCGGTGAGCCCAAGGAGTATCTGATCCCCAAGGGCAAGCCCCTCAACGTCCGCGAGGGCGATCGGGTGCAGGCCGGTGAGGAGCTCACGCCAGGCGCCGCGAACCCGCACGACATCCTCAAGGTGCTCGGCGACAAGGAGCTGGCGAAGTACCTCGTGGATGAGATTCAGGAGGTCTATCGGCTCCAGGGCGTGCGGATCAACGACAAGCACGTCGAGGTGATCGTCCGACAGATGTTGCGTCGCGTCCGGATCAAGGACGTGGGCGACAGCAACTTCCTGGTGGACGAGCAGATCGAGAAGTGGATCTTCGAAGAGGAGAACGAGCGAGTCGCCCACCTCGGTGGCCGCGCTGCCGTCGGTGAGCCCCTGCTGCTCGGCATCACCAAGGCGTCCCTGTCCACGGAGTCGTTCATCTCGGCGTCGTCCTTCCAGGAGACCACCAAGGTGCTCACCGAGGCGGCGCTCTCGGGGAAGATCGACTACCTCCGCGGTCTGAAGGAGAACGTCATCATGGGGCGCCTGATCCCGGCTGGCACAGGCCTGTCAGGTTACCGCACCCTGAACCTCGACGTGGACGAGGCCGACGATCTCGACATCATCAGCGGCGCGGTCGCCGAGACCGCGTAAGTATTTCGATACAGCGCCGTTTTCCCTTGATCGAATACTCCATCTGACTATAATCCGCGCACCGTTCGCCGCTTTGGGGCGCACGGTGCGCTGACCGACCCCTCCGGTCGAGTCAGTTCCCCGGAAGGCGCACCGCTGCGAGCGGTGCCGAACCACCGGGGGGATGGTCTCACGCCTGCAACGGTGTGAGGCTGCGCCGACCTCTGTGTCGACACTCCCCCTCGTTGGTCAAACTACAGCGTGCGCCACGGCGCAGTGACGAAGTCCATCGGTTCGTCCGACGGGACGTAGAGGTAGGATTCGAATGCCGACGATTAGCCAGTTGGTCCGTAGCGGCCGCCAGCGAAAGTCGAAGAAGGCGACCGCGCCCGCGCTGCAGCGCTGCCCGCAAAAGCGCGGCGTGTGCGTTCGCGTGTACACGTCGACGCCCAAGAAGCCCAACTCGGCCCTCCGCAAGGTGGCTCGCGTAAGGCTTACCAACGGCATCGAGGTGACCAGCTACATTCCGGGTGAGGGGCACAACCTCCAGGAGCACTCCGTGGTGTTGATCCGCGGAGGCCGTGTGAAGGATTTGCCCGGCGTTCGCTACCACATCATCCGCGGAACGCTGGACTCGACCGGCGTCAACGCGCGGCGGCAGGGGCGCTCCAAGTACGGCGCCAAGCGCCCGAAGAAGTAGGAGCACCGAACCCATGCCTCGTCGTCGCGAAGTACCCAAGCGCAAGATCCTACCCGATCCGCGCTACGGAGACCGAATGGTCGCCAAGTTCACCAACTGCCTCATGCTGCAGGGCAAGAAGTCCGTGGCCGAGCAGATTGTGTACGGCGCATTCGACCTGATCGAGCGTCGCGCCAAGGAGGATCCGGTCCGGATCTTCAAGAAGGCGCTCGACAACATCAAGCCGAGCCTCGAGGTCAAGAGCCGCCGCGTGGGTGGCTCGACCTACCAGGTTCCGATCGAGATCAGGGGCGAGCGCCGCACCGCGCTGGGCTTCCGCTGGGTCATCATGTACGCGCGAAAGCGCCATGAAAAGACCATGGCCGAGAAGCTCGCGGGCGAGCTGCTCGATGCCGCGGCGGGTCGCGGCAACGCCGTGAAGAAGAAGGAAGACACGCACAAGATGGCCGAGGCCAACAAGGCCTTCGCCCACTACCGCTGGTAGCGCAGCGGGCGCGTGGTCTCGAGAGGACCGCAGAGTCATGTCACGCCTCGTGCCCATCGGCATGGTCCGGAACATCGGGATCATGGCTCACATCGACGCGGGCAAGACGACGACGACTGAGCGGGTCCTCTACTACACGGGGCGCACGCACAAGATCGGCGAGGTCCATGAGGGCTCGGCCGTCATGGACTGGATGGAGCAGGAGCAGGAACGCGGCATCACGATCACCTCCGCTGCGACGACGTGTCGCTGGAGGAGCCACGTGATCAACCTGATCGACACGCCGGGGCACGTGGACTTCACCATCGAGGTGGAGCGCAGTCTCCGGGTGCTCGACGGAGCGGTCACGGTGTTGGACGGCGTGGCGGGCGTCGAGCCCCAGACGGAAACGGTCTGGCGCCAGGCCGACCGCTACCACGTGCCGCGGTTGGTGTTCGTGAACAAGCTCGACCGCATCGGCGCTGACTTCGATCGGTGTGTCGAGATGGTCGAGCAGCGCCTGGGAGCGACGCCGCTGGTCCTGCAAAGGCCCATTGGCCATGAGGCTTCCTTTGCCGGGGTCATCGACCTGGTCGAGATGAAGCAGATCATCTGGGAGGAAGAGAGTCTCGGAGCCCGCTTCGAGATCTCCGACCTGCCCGAGGCGCTGGTCGAGGAAGCGGAGTTGCACCGCGAGGTGCTGCTGGACGCGCTCACAGCGCACGACGACGAACTGTTGGAGATGGTCGTGGAGGGGCAGCGGCCCGACGCGAACACGGTGCGGCGAGCGGTTCGCGCGCTGACGCTGGGCGCCAAGGGGGTCCCGGTGCTCTGCGGCGCGGCCTTCAAGAACAAGGGCATTCAGCCGCTGCTGGATGCTGTGGTCGATTACCTCCCGTCACCTCTCGACGTGCCGCCCGTGACGGGCCACGCGGTGAAGGGGCAGGAGGTCCTCGAGGCGATGATTGAGCGGCCGGCTGACGACGACGCGCCCTTTGCGGCGCTGGCGTTCAAGATTGCGGCCGACCCTTACGGTGACCTGACTTATTTCCGCGTGTACAGCGGAACGCTGAAGTCTGGCACCGCGCTGTGGAGCGTTGGCAAGGAGCGCCGGTTGAGGCTCGGGCGGTTGCTCAGAATGCACGCCAACACGCGGGAGGACATCGACGCCTGCTATGCGGGCGATATCGTGGCGGCGGTTGGCCTCAAGGGGGTAACGACCGGCGACACGCTCTGTGCCGAGGACGATCGGGTGCTGCTCGAGCGGATGGACTTCCCCGAGCCGGTCATTCGAATCGCGATCGAGCCCAGGACGAAGGCGGATCAGGACAAGCTCAGCGACGCCCTCGGGCGCCTGGCGCTGGAGGATCCGTCCTTTCGAGTTGCGACCGACGCCGAGACGGGGCAAACGCTCATCGCAGGGATGGGCGAGTTGCACCTCGAGATCATCGTTGACCGCCTGTTGCGCGAGTTTCGCGTCGAGGCCAACGTGGGCAAGCCCCAGGTTGCCTACCGCGAGACGGTCGGAGCGGAAGGCGCCGGCGAAGGCAAGTTCATCCGCCAGAGCGGCGGCAAGGGACAGTACGGGCACTGCTGGTTGAAGGTGCGTCCCGGTGAGCCGGGGAGCGGGTTTTCCTTCAGCAGCGCCATCAAAGGGGGGGCGATCCCCGCGGCGTTCATCCCGGCAGTGGCCGCGGGCGCCGAGAGCGGGTATCAGTCCGGCACATTGGCCGGCTACCCGATGATCGACGTCGCGGTGGAAGTGTTCGACGGATCGTTTCACGAGGTGGATTCGTCGGAGTTGGCGTTCAAGGTGGCGGGCAGCATGGCCTTTCGCGAGGCATGCAAGAACGCCGTCCCCACGCTGCTCGAGCCGGTGATGGCGGTCGAGGTGGTGGTGCCCGAGGACTTCGTGGGCGAAGTGATCGGCGACGTGAACAGTCGGCGAGGCGACGTCACTCGGGTCGAGGCCCGCGGCCATATCCACGCGGTGGACGCGGATGTGCCGCTGGCGAGCATGTTCGGCTATGTCGGCGACCTGAGGTCGGCGACTCAGGGGCGAGCGACGTACACGATGCAGTTCGCACGGTACGCGCCGGTGCCTCCTTCCGTGCTGCGGACGATCGTCGGCACGGTCAGCATGGTCTAGCTCCCGTGGTTCGGCTCCCGCAGCGGGAGGGACCATACGCGGCGAGAGCGCCGCGCGAGAACAGGTGACAGTCGGTGGTCCGCTCAGCGGGCTGCCGATCAGAAGTGAGCAGGACGTTCGGAATGTCGACCAGCCAGAAGATTCGTATCCGGCTCAAGGCCTACGACCACAAGTTGCTGGATCAGTCGGCGAGCGAAATCGTCGACATCGCCCGACGGACCGGGGCGAAGGTCGCGGGACCGATTCCGCTGCCGACCAGCATCAGCCGGTACACGGTGCTGCGCGGGCCGCACATCGACAAGAAGAGCCGAGAGCAGTTCGAGATTCGCACGCACAAGCGGCTTCTCGACATCCTCGAGCCCACGCCGCAGACGTTGGACGCGCTGATGAAGCTCGACCTGTCCGCCGGCGTGAACGTCGAACTGAAGTCCTGAGGAGCAGCGGACGATGGCAACCCTTCCCGTCTACAACCTCCAGCGCGAAGAGGTCGGGAGCATCGAGGTCTCCGACGACATCTTTGGCGCGGAGGTGAAGAAGCACCTCTTCTACGAGGTGGTGAAGTGGCAGCAGGCGAAGCGCCGCGCCGGCACCGCCTGCACCAAGGGGCGCAGCCAGGTCAGCGGCGGCGGTCGCAAGCCCTACAAGCAGAAGGGCACCGGCCGCGCGCGGCAAGGTAGCAGCAGGGCGCCCAACCACGTGGGCGGCGGCACCGTGCACGGCCCGAAGCCGCGCAGCTACGAGTACCGGCTCAACAAGAAGGTCAAGAAGGGCGCCCTTCGCTGCGCACTCAGCCTGCGCAGTGTGCAGGGTCGGCTCGTCGTCGTGCAGGATCTCGACCTGGGCGCGGCCAAGACCAAGCGCGCCGCCGAGGTGTTCGGGCAGCTGGCCGAGGGCAACGCTCTCGTCCTGGACGCAGGCAACCGCAGCCTCGAGCTGTCGGTCCGCAACCTGCCGAAGGTGAAGTACCTGCACGTGGACGGCATCAACGTCTTCGACGTGCTCAAGTACAGGACCCTCGTGCTCACCGAGCCGATGGTTCGCCGGCTGGAAGGGGCGTTGGCCAAGTGAGCACCAAGGATATTCACAGCATCCTGCGGCGACCCATGGTCACCGAAAAGACGACGCTGCAGAAGGAGGACCACAATCAGGTGGTCTTCAAGGTGCGGACCGACGCGAACAAGGTCGAGATTCGCCAGGCGGTGGAGAAGCTGCTCGGCGTCAAGGTGAGCGCGGTCAACACCACCATGTACCGGGGCAAGTCGAAGCGGATGGGCCGTTCGTTGGGCAAGCGTGCCAACTACAAGAAGGCCACCGTCACCCTGGCCCCCGGCGAAGAGGTCGAGTTCTTCGAGGCTCTCGAGAACCTCGACGAGCTCGACGCGGCGGAAGAGTAAGCGCCATGGGGATCAAGAAGTACAAGCCGACGTCGCCCGGCCGACGCAACATGAGCAGCAGCGACTTCGCCGGCGTGTCGAAGGACGCGCCCCAGAAGGCGCTGACCAGCGCGCTGCGGCGGAAGGCCGGACGAAACACCCACGGACGCATCACGATGCGGCGGCGGGGCGGCGGGCACAAGCGCCGTTACCGCGTGGTGGACTTCAAGCGCGACAAGTTCGGTATCCCGGCCCGCGTCACCGCGGTCGAGTACGACCCGAACCGCAGCGCTCGCATCGCACTGCTGACCTACGCTGATGGCGTGAAGCGATACATCCTGGCGCCGAAAGGGCTCAACGCGGGCGATTCGGTGATTTCCAGCCGCGACGCGGACATCAAGCCGGGCAACAGTCTCCCGCTGCGGAACATCCCCGTGGGGACGATCATCCACGCGGTGGAGCTGAAGATCGGCGCCGGTGCGAAGCTCTGCCGGGCGGCCGGTTCGGCGGCGCAGCTGTTGGCGAAGGAGGGAGCGTGGAGTCAGATTCGCCTCCCTTCGGGCGAGGTGCGGCTCGTGCACCTGAACTGCCGCGCGACGGTGGGGCAGGTCGGTAACGAGGAGCACGGCAACATCAAGCTTGGCAAGGCTGGCCGCGCCCGTTGGCTCGGTCGGCGCCCCAAGGTGCGCGGCGTCGCGATGAACCCGGTCGACCATCCGCACGGCGGTGGCGAGGGGCGGACCTCCGGTGGTCGCCACCCGGTCACCCCGTGGGGCATCCCGACCAAGGGCAAGAAGACGCGCAACAACCGTCGGACCGACCGCTTCATCGTGCGGCGCCGGGGCAAGAAGTAGGAGTCGCGCGATGCCGCGTTCAGTCAAGAAGGGCCCCTTCGTCGACGGCCATCTCTCCGAGAAGGTCCACGCGATGAATCAGGGTGGAAACAAGCGGGTGATCAAGACCTGGTCTCGGCGCTCGACCATCCTGCCCGAGTTCGTGGGTCACACCTTCGCGGTGCACAACGGGAAGAACTTCATCCCGGTGTTCGTGACGGAGAACATGGTGGGCCACAAGTTGGGCGAGTTCTCGCCCACCCGAACCTTCCGCGGCCACGTGGCCGACAAGAAGACCAAGCGGAGGTGAGGCGATGAACGCGAAGCTACGGTATCTGCGGGTGTCACCGCGCAAGACTCGCTTGGTCGTCGATCTGGTGCGCGGGAAGCACGTCGAGGATGCGATTGGCATCCTGACCTTCACGCACCGGGCGGCGAGCGAGTCGGTGCGTAAGCTCATCGAGAGCGCGATCGCCAACGCCGAGGCCAAGGATGCCAACGTCGACAATCTCTTCGTGAAGGAGATCTTTGTCGACGAAGGACCGACGCTGCGTCGGTTCCGACCGCGGGCGATGGGGCGGGCCACGCGGATCAACAAGCGAACGAGCCACGTGACTTGCGTGCTCGGCGAGCGGCGCTAGGAGTCGATTGTGGGTCAGAAGACGCATCCCATCGGGTTCCGCCTCGGGGTCATCCGGACCTGGAGCTCGAAGTGGTACGAAGAGAAGCGCTACGCCGAGTGGTTGCACGAAGACCTCAAGCTGCGGCGCTTCATCAAGAAGAAGCTGTTCCACGCGGGCATCTCGAAGATCGAGATCGAGCGGATGGCGAACAAGGTGAAGG
Organism: uncultured Myxococcales bacterium; assembly: GCA_937896275.1. Taxonomy (GTDB): domain Bacteria; phylum Myxococcota_A; class Bradymonadia; order UBA7976; family UBA1532; genus JACKDN01. The sequence continues at coordinate 1,955 of CALBMW010001134.1, read as the reverse complement.
TTTCGGTCTTCACCGCCCGGCCGGGCATCGTCATTGGCAAGCGTGGCGCGGGCGTCGATGATCTCAAGCGCGAGATCCAGCGGCTCTCGAAGGGCGAGGTCTTCCTGAACATTCAGGAGATCCGCAAGGCGGAGTTGGACGCGACACTGGTCGCCGAGAACGTCGCCGCACAGCTCGAGCGCCGGGTGGCGTTCCGTCGGGCGCTGAAGAAGGCGATGCAGACCGGGATGAAGTTTGGAGCCAAGGGCTTCCGCATCGCGGCTTCGGGGCGCCTGGGCGGGGCCGAGATGGGTCGCTACGAGTGGTACCACGAGGGTCGCGTCCCGCTGCACACGCTGCGCGCCGACATCGACTACGGCACCGCGATCGCGAAGACCACCTACGGCGTCATCGGAATCAAGTGCTGGATCTTCAAGGGCGAAGTCCTCGACGACCAGCAGAGCAGCCAGCAGGGACGCGGCGCCCCGCGGCGCTGAGCCGACGCGGGTAGGAGTCGAGAGATGCTCTCTCCGAAGAGGACGAAGTTCCGAAAGCAGTTCAAGGGTCGCAACCGCGGCGCGGCCAAGGGCGGCTCGGACGTGACGTTCGGTGACTTCGGGCTGCAGGCGGTGGTCAGCGGGCGCTTGACGGCGCGGCAGATCGAGGCCGCTCGTATCGCGATGACCCGGCACGTCAAGCGCGTCGGCAAGATCTGGATTCGAGTGTTTCCCGACAAGCCGGTCACGAAGAAGCCCGCCGAGACCCGCATGGGTAAGGGCAAGGGGCCCGTGGAGGGGTGGGTGGCCATCATCAAGCGTGGCCGCGTGCTCTACGAGATGGAAGGCGTGCCCGAGGACGTGGCGCGCGAGGCGTTGCGCCTGGCGGCTCACAAGCTGCCGATCGAGACGCGCTTCATGCGGCGGGGTGAGTGAGATGAATGGCAGTGAGCTGCGGCAGAAGAGCCTCGACGAGCTGCGCGCCCTGGAGCAGGAGCGCCGCCGTGAGCTGTTCGACCTCCGCTTCAAGCACTATACGGGGCAGCTGGCCAACACCGCCGCCCTACGGAGCACGCGCCGTGACATCGCGCGCATCGCCACGATTGTGCGCGAGCGCGAGATCGCACAGGCCGGTAACGACTGATTGCGGAGGCAGCCCTGATGAGTGCCGCTACGACTGCAGAGGCCAAGACCGTTGAGAGCGCCTCGGAGCGCGGGCACCGCAAGAGCCGGTCCGGCCTCGTGGTGTCCGACAAGATGGAGAAGACCATCGTGGTGCAGGTCGACAAGATGGTCATGCACCCGATGTACAGGAAGTATGTCCGTCGTCGGGTCAAGTACAAGGTTCACGACGAGCGCAATGAGGCGCGCGCCGGCGACACGGTGCTCATCGAAGAGTGCCGGCCGTTGAGCCGCGACAAGCGCTGGCGTCTGAAGGCGATCGCGAACCGCGCGGTGTAGACCGCTCGCGGGTGTCTCGATGACCGCGCCGCACGAAGGCGCGGCGACTCGAAGGGGTATCGACGTGATTCAGATGGAGACCGTCCTGACGGCCGCGGACAACTCGGGCGCGAAGAAGCTGCTGTGCATCAAGGTGCTCGGCGGCTCGAAGCGCAAGTATGCGTCGATCGGGGACATCATCGTCGTGAGCGTCAAAGAGGCGCTCCCGAACGCCCGCGTGAAGAAGGGCGACGTCAAGCGCGCCGTGGTCGTGCGCACCCGGAAGGAAATCCGTCGGTCCGATGGGTCGTACATCAAGTTCGACGTGAACTCCGCGGTGCTGGTCAACGACGCGAACGAGCCGGTGGGCACGCGCATCTTCGGGCCCGTGGCACGCGAGCTGCGCGCACGACGCTTCATGAAGATCGTCTCGCTCGCGCCCGAAGTGCTCTGAGCGACCGTGCCTTCGGTGACGACAGTGCTCTGGTGACGACAGTGCTCTGGTGACGACAGTGCTCTGGTGACGACAGTGCTCTGGTG
>CALBMW010001133.1 GCA_937896275.1 uncultured Myxococcales bacterium | reverse complement strand
ACGCCGCCTTCGACGCCCTCGACGCCCTCGAGCCCCGGTCCGCGCGGGCGCCCTCCGCTCCGCCTGCGGGCCGGGCGCCAGACGCCGGCTTCAGCCCATTCGCCGCCCTCGAACGTGATCCCGCCGGCGCGCCGGCCTCGCCACTCACTGCGCCCGATGAGCATTCCGCGGCTGACCCGGCGAGCCCCGAGGGCGATCCCGGGGCCACGTGCCCGGTGCAGCGGGTACCCGCCCTGCCGCCGCGGGGCCTGCACATCGCGCGGCGGACGAGCCATGACGGGCGCACCCTCGCGCAGGGTGTCGAGTGCCGACGCGGCGCCCGCGGCAACGCTGTGCGGGTCGACGGGCACACGCTGCCCCTCAGCCTGCCCGGCGTCGTCCGCCATGCCGCCCGCACCACGGCCGAGCGCCCCATCGTGATCGAGCACGCCAGGGCAGCCGAGACGCCGCCCCAGCTGACCTGGATCGACTCGGAGGGTCGCGTGGGCACCCTGCTCAACCCGCATGGGCTGGGGCTGACCGGACCGACCTTCCTGGCCGATGGGCGCTTCCTGTACGTCGCCGAACTGCCGGAGGCGCTCGCGGAGCTGCGCATCGGTTGCTTCGAGCCGGGCGGCCGGGTGGTGTCGACCCGCGTGGGGCGCGCGGGTCGCTTTGGTGGCGCGCCGGTCTCGCCCGTGGTGGGCGCAGGCGGCAGCGGGGCCCTCGTCTTCGACGCGACCGACGAGGGATGGGTGCCACTCTGGGTCGATCTCGCCGACGGCAGCGCCCAGCCGCTGGCCGAGGCCGGCGGAAGACCTCAGGCCGCGACCGTGGCCCAGCACGCCGCGTGCGCCGCCTGGATCGACGAGCGCGAACAGCTGTTCGTAGGGGGCCCGGCCCGCGCGACCCGCCACCTGGGGGCGGCGCGCGGAGACGTCCTGGCGCTCGATCCTGACGGCGATCGCGTGGCTTGGCTCGAGCGGGATCGGCTGCTGTTGCGTGGCGTCGAGCCCGACGCGCCCACGGAGCGCTACGCCATCGGTCCCGACGCGGTCGGACTGCGGTTCGACACGCCCACCGCCTGACAGCGCGGTCAGGCGCTTCCCCGAGGACTGCCGACGGAGCGCCGCGAAGCGGAGCGAAACTCCGACGAACTCTCAGGCCGCCGGGACGACGCCCCCGAGCACCTTGCGGCCGGCCTCGATCTGGTCCGGCCGGCAGTAGATGCGGATCAGCTTGGTGGGTTGAGCGTAGCGCTCGTAGATCCGAGAGTACTCGTCGATCGGCCGCACCTCGTTCAGGTCGCGGTTGACGACGTAGATGGGGCGATCGGCGATGCCGCGCCCGTAGTACTTGCTCAACACGCCGCGGTCGAGGCTGACGAAGTGCTCGATGCCGGCCTCGTCGAGGCGCAGCGACAGCGCGTCGATGTCGACCCGGGCCGGTTCGACGTGCGTCTCGAGCAAGCGGCGGAATGCCTGCCTCTGAGCGATGCGCTGAGCCCAGACATTGGTCGAACGCCGCAGCGCCGACCACAGCGCGACGTCATCGCTGGCCGCATAGGCCTCGGCGTCGGCGGGCAGCGTGAAGTCCTCCGGCGCCTCGGCATAGAAGCGCAGCAGCATCGTGTCGAAGCCCACCGGGATGTAGTGATAGTAGACGCTCACGAACATGTGGTAGCGGCTGAGCAGGAAGTCCTCGAAGGCGAAGACCGCCCGGTGTGACAGCGCCATGAGCGCGCGGTCGGCGACCACCTCGAACGACAGGTTCTCGAGCAGCCACGACTGGTCGAACTTGCCGTAGCTGACGCCGGCGAAGAACGAGTCGCGCTGGAGGTAGTCCATGCGGTCCGCGTCCATCTCGCCGCTGACGAGCTGGGTCAGCAGCGGGAAGTAATCGACCCCACCCACCACGAAGGCCTCGGCGCGGTCGGGGAAGCGCCCCGCGACCAGGTGGCCGATGTGCTCGGGCGTCACCCCGTCGTCCACGAAGCGGCCATTCAGGATGTCGGCCAGCGCCGAGTGCAGCAGCAGCTTGAGCGTGTAGTCCTCGTGCGTCGCGCGCTGCGCCTGCTCGGCCGCCGTGAAGCACGGGAGGCCCAGCGCCGCGCGCAGCGGCATGGCGGCCTCGCTCGCGTGCGAGGCGGGCGGGTGTCCGACGTCGTGAAGCAACAGCGCCAGCCGTACCATCTGCCGGAATCGCTGGCGGGTCGCCGGTGGCAGCAGGCCGCGATCGACCGGGAAGAGCGCGTCGAACATGCGGGTGGCCACCTCCATCGCGCCCAGGCTGTGCGCGTAGCGCGTGTGGGTGGCGCCGGGAAAGGCCATGTCCGTGAAGCCGAGCTGCTTGACGCCCCGCAGGCGCTGGAAGACGCGGTGGTCGATGACCGCCAGCTCGGCCGGGCTGATGATGATGCTGCCGTGGATGGGATCGCGGATGCGGATCATGCGGTGGCCTCGGCGAACAGGGTGTGGCTGGTGGCGCCGATCACGCGGGCCCGCACCAGATCGCCGGCGGCGTAGGGCCCGCGCGGCAGGATCGTGTTGCGGAAGCAGCTGGTGCGCCCCAGCATCTGCTCCGGATCGCGCTTGCCGGGCGCGTGGATCAACACCTCGACCTCGTGCCCCACCAGCGTGGCGTAGCGCTCCTTGCTGATCTGCTCCTGAACACCGATCAGACGCTGCAGGCGCTCGCGCTTCACGGCGTCGGGGACATCGTCGGGCCGCGTGCGTGACGCCAGCGTGCCCTCGCGCTCGCTGTAGCGAAACATGAAGGCCGCGTCGAAGCGCACGCGCCGCATCAGGTCGAGCGTGGCCTCGAACTCGGCCTCCGTCTCGCTGGGGTAGCCGACGATGATGTCCGTGGTGAGGGCGAAGTCGGGGAGCAGCGCGCGCACGCGGGCGATCAGCGCCTCGTAGGACTCGATCGTGTACCCGCGCCGCATGTCGCGCAGCACGCGCGTGCTGCCGCTCTGAACGGGCAGGTGGATGTGGCGCCCCACTCGGGGCAAGGCGCCGAGCGTCTCGAGCAGCCGGTCGCTGAAGTCGTTGGGATAGGGTGAGGTGTACCGGATTCG
>CALBMW010001132.1 GCA_937896275.1 uncultured Myxococcales bacterium | reverse complement strand
TCGAGCGCCGCCGCTGCTCGAGCCAGGCCAGCGAGAACTTCTCGGGCCAGGGCGTGTTACGTTGCACGCCCGGCGACACGCCCCGTTGCAGCTCGGCTGGCACAGGCAGCGTGCCGACCTTGCCGTTCCGGCGTTCCGTTCCGGGTGCGCACGGGAGCGGCCGGAACGGAACGCCGAAACGACGGTCGCGTGGAGAGGGTCAGGTGAGGCAGAGCTGAGGGTCGGACGCGTCGACGGTCGCAACTGCCGCCGCCTGCCGAGCGGTGCTCCATCCCTCGCTGGTGCGGGTGATGAGGTCGGCGCGTTCGAGCTCGGTGAGGGCTTCCCCGAGGCGCTGGTTGTTGACACGCAACAGGTCACGGAGGGCCACCCGCGACATCGCTCCGCTGGCGTCGGCGAGCGCGCGGCGCACACGTTGGATGAGCGGTGGCGCCGCTGCGTCGGCGGATGGTGAGTTCGCGCCGGTGTCGTCGATGACCTCCAGATGGGTTCGCTCGGGATGTCGCGGATCCGTCACCAGCGCGAGGGTCAGCGGCTCGGGCGCCGCTGCGGAGCGGTGCTCGAGAGTCATCGCGAGGCGGTCGTGGCGGCGCACGAGGTAGGCGTTGGAGTCGCCCCAGGCGTGCAGATCGCCGGAGCCGCGCAGGGCCTGGCCGAGGTGGGCGTGGCGACGCTTGGTCATGTGATGGACCACGACGATGGCCAGCGCGTGCTCGCGCTGCATGGTGCGCAGGTAGGCGAGGAGCCCCGAGATCTCGCCGGCGCTGTTCTCGTCGAGGCGGTGGAGCCGCACCAGCGGATCGAGGACCAGGAGCCGTGGTTTGAGCGTTGCCACCAGCTCACCGAGTCGCTCCTGATCCTCTGCGAGATCCAGGCGCACGGACGGGGCGGTGATGACGTGCAGATTGATCTGTTCGAGGGAGAGGCCTCGGTGGGCCGCGATGCCGGCGATGCGTTGCCGAACGATGGGGAGGGCGTCTTCGGCGAGGTAGACGAGCGCCAGGCCGGGCTCGTGTACGTCGAAGCGTCCGAGGGCGGGCGTGTCGGTGGCGACGCTCGTGGCGAGATCGAGGGCCAACCAGGACTTGCAGCACTTGGGGGCGCCTCCGATGATGCCGACGGCCTGGCGCCCCCAGACGCGCTCGACGAGCCACTGGGCCGAAGGCAACGTCACCTCGAGGCGCGACACATGCTCGACGGGGAGCGCGCTCATGGCCAGAGGTTCCGGCGCGCGGTGGTCACGTGGATCGGACCGACGACGCCGTGGCCCTGCCGATCGCACAGCAGCAGCGCCTCGAGGGCCAGGCGATCGGTGGCGCGCAGGTTGCCTCGACCCAGCTCGTAGATGGCATCGACGGCCGCGTCGTCGAAGGGGACCGTGGCAGCGCCCGCGATGGCGCAGCGATGCTCGACGTAGCGGATGGTCTCCTCGCGCGACAGCAGGCGCAGCGTCGCGATGTGGGCGAGGCGGCGCGCGACAGCCTCCTGCTCCTCGGACGCCAGCATCCGTCGCAGCGGCATCTGCCCGACCAGCAGCAGGCTCACCACGAGCTGGCTGTCCCACTCGAAGTTGGTGAGGATGCGAAGCATCGCCAGCACGTCGGGGCGCAGATCGTGCGCCTCGTCGAGAACGACGACTGGCCGTCGGCCCTCGGTGCCACTGGTCTGGGTGAATCGCTCCTGCAGGCGGTCGACGAGCGCGGGGAACGAGCCGGCCGGCTTCGCGCCGCACGCTCGGCAGATCTCGCGACACATGTCCCGCTTGGAGAGGCTCGTGACCTTGACGTAGGTGACCTGGTAGCGGGCCTCGGGCAGGGTGTGGGTCAGCCGGCGCAAGAGGGCGGTCTTACCGCTACCCGGCGGCGCGATGAGCGCGGCCGACATGCGTCGCTCGATGCAGCCGACCAGCGCGTCGAGCGTCTCGTCGAGCCACGGCAGACGGAAGTGATGCTCGACGCCGATCTCGCGGGTGAAGGGCGTGGCGTGAAAGCCGAAGCGGCTGCGTAGATCCATCGCTACTCCTGATCGGCAAAGCCGCCGTCCGCACCGACGATCGGACCCATGTCGCGTTCGAAGGCCAGCATGGCGGCGGTGGTCGGAGGAACGCTCGGCTCCTCCACGTTCGGGGTGGGCTGGGCCCGCCGGGCATGAGCGTTGGCGGCGAGATCGACGGGATGCAGGCGGACGAGCCGTCCGTCGTGGAGGATCGACAACGCTCCATCGAGCACCTGGCGGTGGACGACGACGGTCGTGCGGGCGTGGCCGCGCGGCACCTCCCACAGCGCGCCACCGTGCTGGATCACGTTGTCGTTCGAGACGTCGCGGGTCTCGCGCACGACGAACTTGCGGCGCAGATCGGCGTCGCTGTCGGGAAAGCTCAGCGCCCGCGGATCGGCGTCCCAGCGGCTCTGTGGAGCGACGTCGCCGAGGCTCGCGTGCGGGCGCCGGTTGTAGCCGTGTTCGATGTGATGGGCGAGGCGGAGCGCGAGGGCTCGACAGTCGGGATCGACGCCGAGTGCACCATCGAAGCCGCGCAGGACGTCGGCCTGGAGTGTGCGGTTGAAGCGTTCAATCTTGCCGCGACCCTGGGGGTAGCGGGCGGTCCCATTGATGAGGGGGATGCCGAGGCCCTTGGCGAAGACGGCGTGGGAGTCGTGCGAGATGAAGCCGGAGCCGTTGTCGAGGTACCAGGTGAGCGCGAGCCCGAAGCTGCGGATGCACTCGTAGACGCCGGTGAGGAAGAGCACCGTCGACTCGGACGTGCCGACGATGACATGCAGGCAGTAGCGGGTGGCGTCGTCGAGGAAGAACAGCGCGACGCGACGCAGACGCTCGGGGCCCCCATGTGTCAGCGTAGTTGTCGCCTGTTCTTGGTGGTGCGTGCGCGCCTGAACTTCCTACCCTCCGCCGCCACGATCCTCAGCCCTGCGCACGACCGGAAGTTCGAGCCGCTCCCGCCAGCATGGGCGTTGAACGGATCCATCCTGCCTTGCTCGTACGACTGGCTGCTTGCATGCGCCCGCGGCCGGCCGTCGACGCCCCCAGACGGACTCTCACCCGCCGGGCGAACCCGATAGCCGCTCGGCGGCTCGTGCGGCGAGCGTGTCCAGATCGCTCATCGCCGGGTGAATCATCGTCCGTCGAGCGCTAGCTCGGGGCGTCGGGCACCAGGTCGGGTCTTGCAGCGCGCCAACCGAAGACGACATCCCCCGAAACCCGGCCCCACCCCGCTGGTCGCCCGTTGGCCCGGGGTCGGGCGCGGGGGTGGGGGCGGACCATGCAGGGGGCGGGTGCGTGTGCGCGCGGTCCCTCGATCGGCCGCGGGCGGATCACTATCGTGGCGCTACGATGAGCGACGCGACACGACGGCACGGGGGCAGCGACGCACGACGCGGGGCGCCTGGTCGTGACCGGCAGGCGGGCCGGTCAGTGGGCGGCGCCGAGCGCGAAACGACCACGACCAAGGTGCCTTCGTGGAGGCGACGCGCGAGGGGGTGCGCGTGGCTCGTCCTGGGCGTCCTTACGGCGCTGCCCGCGCACGCGGAGCGGCGCAAGCTCGCGGTGCTGGAGCTGACCGACGCGGCCGGGCTGGACCCGGGCGAGGCCCACTTCCTCACCTCGCGCGTGCGCGGCGCGGCCTCGCGTCTTCCGACGGACCGCTGGTTCGTGATGACCGAGGAGAACCTGCAGGCCGTCCTGCCGCCGGGTACCGATCTGGCGGACTGTCAGGGTGGCTGCGAGGTCGAGACGGGGCGCAACATCGGCGCCGAGGTCGTGGTCTCGGGCGAGTTGGCCCGGCTCGGGGGCAGCTTCACGTTGACGCTCCGGGCGCACCACACCGTTGACGGCGCCTTGCTGGGGCAGGAGGTCGCGACGGCGCCCACCCGCGAAGGTCTGGACGCCGAGGCCGTGGGCGCGGCCGCCCGCCTGCTGGCGCGCCTGCCCGACAGCGGCGACGCGGGGCCGCCCGCGAC
>CALBMW010001131.1 GCA_937896275.1 uncultured Myxococcales bacterium | reverse complement strand
CTCGCGGGGCGGGCGGGCGGCGCGATCTTCGCGCGGCGGGCGACCCTCGGAGCGCGGCCCGTCTTCACGGCGGGGGCGCTCGGCCCGGGCTGGTCGCTCGGCGCGTGGCGGGCGCTCCTGCTGACCGGCGCGCTCCGACGGGGCGCGGGGCGGACGCTCTTCGCGCGGCATCGAGGGGGCGGCGTCGGCGATCGGGCGGGGCGACGGTCGGGCGGCCATGCCCGCAGTCTCGGCGCGGGGGGCTTCGGCCGCGGGGGCGCGTCGCTTGCGGGCCTGCATGTCGCGCCAGGCCTGGTCCGCCGCCACCTTGGCCTCGGTGCGGGCCCGCGCGACGTGCTCTCGGGAGGAGCGATCCACCTCGGCCTGCGCCTTGCGCTCGGCGTCGACGGCCTGGCGCTCCTGGCGTTCGGCGGCGAGCGCGTCGAGTTGACCCTCGACGCCGATGTGATCGTTGTCGGGGCGCCACTCGGCGAAGCGGAACAGCGGCGCCAGGGCGTCGGCGATGGCCTCGACGTCCTCCATCAGCGCCGCCCCGCGGGCGATGGCCTCAGCCCGCGGGAAGACCCGCGCCACCACCAACCACTCCGCCTCACCGCTGCGCGCCGCGCTCACGGCGGCCAGCAAGGCCGCAGCGCTCGGCGCCTCGTCGCCGAGGGTCAGCCCCTCGGGGAGGGCCGCCAGCAGCTCTTCGAGGGCGGCCCGCTCGCGCTGAGCGCGCCCGTGCAGGTTGGCCAGATCGATCGTCGCGTGCTGGTTGGCCCGCAGGCCGACTTCGAGGGCGGTCTCGCTCAGCCGCACCGCCAGCAGCAGGTGGCGGTGGTGCTCGGCCGGATCCTGCACCCGCGTTGCCAGGTCGAGTTGGCGCGCGATCACGGGCTGCAGCTTCTGGCGCTCGGCGGTCGACCGCAGCAGGAAGGCCCACTGATCCTTGACCTGGCGGGCGTTCCACACGCTGGGCAGCTCGCTCGAGCTCTCGAGGACCAGCCCACCGTGCGCCACCCTCGCGAGGAGCCGGCGCGCCAGGGCGACCACGCGCTCCTTGGTGCGCATGCGGTCGAGGTTGTACAGGTTGCTCGACCAGCACGACGGGCGGTACACGTCGAAGTCTTGGTCGGACAGCCCTTCGAATCCGCTGATCAGCAGCGACACGGCGCGGTCTCCCATTCGGTCGGCCGCCGGTGATAGCACTCCGGTTCCCCGATCCGCAAGGTAGGGGCGCCGCCGGGCAGCCGTGATCGATGCCCCCGCGGCATGGAGCCCGTCCCCCGGCCAACCCGGGTGGCTTTCGTCCGATGACCCACGCGCGCTACAAGCATCTGGTGGAGCTGGCGCTCCGCACCGTGCTCATGTCCGCGGCCTTCCGTGGTTTCCGTATGTCTTCTGCACCGTTACGTGTCGTCGTGGCCGAGCCTGGTTCAGGTTGGCCGGTGTCCCCGCGCGCGCGCTGGGGAGGAAAGCCTGGCCATCGCAGGCCGGCAAGGTCGGCCTCCGTGGCGCCGAGCAGCACCGCGACGACCGTCGCGGCGAGGTCCTTCCACGGTACGGCGCGGTTCGTCTCGCCGCGCCGGCTGACGTTGCGGTGGGGGCCATGAGGTTGAGCACGACGCGCCGCAGCAGCGCGACGACGAGTTGGCCGGACGTGGCGTAGAGCCGGGGGTGTGCGTCTTCCTGGTAGGTGCAGTTGTCGCACGCTGAGCATCCGAGGCAGGCGGCCGCGAGCCCCAGCAGCAGCGCGGCCAGAACGCGCGGTCGCGGTCGCGTCACCTGCGCCGTCGCCCGCGGATCCACGACCGCCCCCAACTCGAGGCGGCCCAGACCGACCACCAGCGCCCCCGCGACCCGCCTCGCCTCGCGCGCCTGCTCGTTCGCCACCTTCGTTCGACCCCCTTGTCGTCGCCAAGCCCGGGGGTCACACTCGGCGCACCCGTTGGTGGTTGACAAGCGCACCTGGTTGCTCGACGCGGAACTTGGCGAGGAGCATCGTCGCTGCCTCGACGGCGCGCGCGGGGGCGCCCTGCGGATGCGCGAGCTCATCAATGACCTCCTGGCCTGTTCGCAGGTCGGATCGGGCACCCAGGCGCCAGCGGTCGGCGAGCTGGGCCAGGCCGGTGCGACCGCCTTGGAGCGCCTTCAGCCCGAGATCGAAGAAGCGCGGTCGTGACGGTGGGTGAGCGACCGACCCTGGCGGCCTCGGAGGTGCAGATGGGCCAGCTCTTCCAGAACCTGATCGGCAACGCAATCAAGTATGGTGGCGTTCCGCCCCCGACCGTGTGTGTGCGAGCCCAACGAGACCCCCGCGAGTGGACCACCCGCGTCCGCGGCATCGGGATCGGCGTCCCCCCGCTCGCACCGAAGGGATCTCCCAGATGTTCCTCCGGCTGCACGCCCACGAGGCCTACGCCGGAACCGGCAGCGGGCTCGCCATCTGTCGTCGCATCGTGGCTCGCCACGAGGGGCGCCTTGGGCGCTCTTAAGCCGGTGAGCGCGGCTCCGTCTTCAGCTTCACCTTTCCTATCGGAGCCTCCCGTCATGAGTGATCCGGCTGTGCATCGGCCCCTGATCCTGATCAACGACGACCGTGCGGATGGCCGCCCGGTGACGCGCGCGTCCCTGCCGGAGGCGCCGCAGTCATGAGCCGCGGACGCCTCTTCGACCCGGCCCTCATCGCGGACGCCGACAGCGCGGTCGAGTTCATCAGCAACATCCTCGAGTCCTCCACGGAGTACTCGGTCATCGCCAAGGACCTCGACGGCACCATCCTGCTCTGGAACGAGGGGGCCCGCCGCATCTACGGCTACGAGGCCAAGGAGGTCCTCGGCGGGTCCAGCGAGATCCTGCACACCGCCGCGAACGTCAAGGCCGGCCTGCCCAAGCGACTGCTCGCCAGCGCCCTGAGCGAGGGCAAGTACGAGGGCACGATCGACCGACGCCGCAAAGACGGCTCGCGGTTCACGGCCAACGTCGTGGTCACCCCGCGCTCGGACGGCATGGGCAAGGCCGTCGGCTACCTGCTCATCTCGAAGGACATCAGCGACCAGATCGCCCTCACCGAGGAGATCAAGGAGACTCAGTTCTATACGCGCTCTCTGATCGAGTCGAACATCGACGCGCTGATGACGACCGATCCGCTCGGGTTGATCACCGACGTCAACGAACAGATGCAGAAGCTCACCGGCTACGAGCGCGATGAGCTCATCGGGAGCCCCTTCAAGCGCTACTTCACGGATCCGGGTCGAGCCGAAGAGGGCATCAAGCTCGTCCTGCGCGAGGGCAGGGTCACCAACTACGAGGTCACCGCCCGCGCCAAGACCGGCGTCGAGACGGTGGTCTCCTACAACGCCTCGACCTTCCGCGACGCCTCTGGGCACCTGAAGGGTGTGTTCGCAGCAGCCCGAGACATCACCGAGCAGAAGCTCCTCGAGGCCCAACTCCGCGAGTCACAGCAATACAACCGCGGTCTGATCGAGGCCTCCGTGGACGGGCTGCTCACGGTCGATCCTGCCGGGCTCATCTCCGACGTCAACGAACAGATGGCGCGGATGACCGGGTACGGGCGCGAGGAGCTGATCGGCACCCCATTCCGGGAGTACTTCGTCGACTCGGATCTGGCCGCGCAAGGGGTCGGTGAGACCTTCCGGAAGGGGGTGGTGACCAACTACGAGCTCACCCTCTCGACCCGCGACCATCGGAAGCTACGCGTCTCCTTCAACGCCTCGATCTTCAAGGACGCGGCGGACGAGGTCAGGGGCATCTTCGCCTCCGCGCGGGACATCACCGAGCAAGCCTTCCTGCAGCAGCAGCTCGCCGAGGAGCGCGCCTACAACCGGGGCCTCATCGAGGCCTCTCTGGACGGCCTGGTCACGGTCGATCCGATGCTGCGGATCACGTACGTGAACGCGACCATGTGTCGGATGGCTGGCTACAGCCGCGAGGAGCTCGTGGGGACCTCCTTCCCCGATTACTTCATTGACTCGAAGCGAGCGACCGTGGGCGTACGCCGGACCCTCGACAAGGGAGCGGTGACCAACTACGAACTCACCCTGAAGAGCAAGGGCGGGCGCGAGACGCTCGTCTCCTTCAACGCGGCCATCTTCAAGGACGAGCAGGGCACCGTCCGGGGCATCTTCGCCTCGGCCCGGGACATCACCGAGCTCGCGCAGTTGCAGCAGCGGTTGGCCGAGGAGCAGGCCTACAACCGCAGCTTGCTCGAGGCCTCGGTCGATGGCCTGGTCACCGTGGATCAGAACATGACCATCACCGACGTGAACGACACCTTGTGTCGGAT
>CALBMW010001130.1 GCA_937896275.1 uncultured Myxococcales bacterium | reverse complement strand
GCCCGCGCCGCTGTTGCCGCCCTCGCCGCTGCTGCCGCCCGCGCCCGGATCGGCGCAGACGCCGGCCTCGTCGCACTCCTCCGAGACATCACAGGCGGCCAGGTACAGCGGCAGGCTCACGGCGAACGCGACAGGCACCAGCCTGCGCACAATGGAATTCTTCATGACGTTCTCTCCCCCGAACTCTCGTTCCTGTTGTGGCCGCCCCGCCACTGCGGGAGGCCCATAAGTGCCCCGATTCCACTCACCGGGGCCGTTTGCGTCAAGCAATTGGCCGCGAGAACCTCACGGACCGCACGAAACGGCGCCCGGCAGCCCACAATTGCCGGTCAACGGCCGATCGGCGAAACGATCGTCGATGAAGCGATCGATCAGCCGTAAGGCCCTGAAGCCAGCGAGCCACTGGCCCTCGCCCGCGCACACGTGGCCTCGGATCGGCATCCCCTGCGCGCAGAGCGTCTCGACCGCGCCCTGCTGGATGCTCGCGTCGACGAGGGTCGTGTCGTCACCGTCCCCATAGATCAGCAAGATGCCATAGCCCTCGGGCGTGGGCAGCCGCGCCACCGACGTGGCGACCAGGCCGTTCTCGTCGGCGATGCACGCCCAGGGCGCGGCCCCATCACCCTCGGCGAGCGCGGTGGCGGCCTCGGGCGAGAGCGTGGCCTGCCCGGCGAGCAGGGCCCGCGTCGCGTTGAAGTCACAGCTGTCGCGCACGGTCGCGAGCCAGTCGTCGGGCGCCTCGGCGTACAGGCCATCGACGGCGTCGGCCCGGCCGTACCAGAGCCCCGCGAGCGCCAGGAACATGCCGCCCAGCCCGTTCTCGGGCCGCTCGCCCGAGAGCACCGCCTGCGCCTCAGCGCGCAGATCGAGCGGCACCGCCGTGCCCACCGCGCCCACCATCCGCAGCTCGGCCGCGTAATGCGGCGCCAGGCGGTCGACCCAGAGCGCCGCGTGGCCGCCGTGGGCGGGTCCATAGGCCAGAAAGCGCGCCGACGGGCACCCGGTGTCGCCCCGCGCCGCGTCGGGCAGGTGGTTCAGCGCGCGCACCCCGTCCAGCGCGACGAGGGCCGAGGCCTGCCCGACGAGGAACGGGTGCGCGACGGTGCCCGGCTCGCCCAGGCTCTTGATGCCCAGCAGATCCGGCATCACGACCAGCCGCCCCTGACCGGCCCACTGCGCCGCCGTGATCACGAAGCCGGTGGGGGTGCCGTCCTCCTCCAGCCCGGTGGGCGGGCAACGGTCGTCGAAGCCGAGCGCGTTGTGCAGGTAGAGGATGACCTCGAGGGGCTCGCCGCCGGGCTCGACCACCGGCGCCGCGACGAGGGCCGAGGCCTCGACGCTCACCCCGCGATCCTGCGAGCGGTAGACGATGCGCCACAGCCTCACGTCGTGGGTGGCGGGCTTGGGCGGCTCGAGGCCGATCGAGCGCACGTACTCGTCGAGCCGCGCCGCCGTGAAGTCCCGCACCGGCTCGGCGGCCGTGACCTCGCCAAGGCGTTCGTCGTCCAGCCACGCGAACTCAGGCTGACCGCAGCGCGCGGGGCGCTCGGCGATGGCCGATCCGCCCGAGCGGGGCACGCGCGGCGCGCAGGCCGGGGGAGGCGCGGCGTCGGCCGGCTCACGGGCACCATCGGGCTCGGCGTCACGCGCAGCAGCGTCGACGACGGCGTCGGGCGTGGCGGCGGCGTCGGCGCGCGACGTCACACCGACCGAGGCTTCCTCGGAGCAGCCCCACGCGCCGAGGGCGGCGGCGACGATCCAGACTTGCGGGCGCATGCGGTGACCCCCCTCGCGGCCGCGCGCATGGTAGCCCACCGCGGCCTCGCGTGTCCCCCCCACGGGACGCCGCCTCGTACCCCGCCCGAGGGTGGTGGCGCCCCACCGCAGCACGGCGCCCACGCCTTGCGTTGCCAACGGCCCCGTCCATTCAGGTACGCTGGCGGGTGCACCGCGCCCAGCACCCGGCGGGGGGGCTCCAGCGGACAGCGGACAGGCGAGCGCGGGAGGGGGGAACGTGAACGAGCCGAGCGCGCAGGACCAGGCAGGCGAGATGCCCGAGAAGGTCGACCGGAACACCATCGTCGAGCGCTACGCCCACCTGGTCAACCGCGTGGCGTACAAGCTGCTGGCCAGGCTGCCGCCCAACATCGAGCTCGACGACCTGAAGAGCGCCGGGGTCATCGGCCTCATCGACGCCGCCGAGAAGTTCGACCCGGGCCGCAGCAACTTCCGCTCCTACGCCGAGATTCGCATCCGCGGGGCCATCCTCGACGAGCTGCGCGCCCTGGACTGGGTGCCCCGCACCGTCCGCCAGAACAAGACGCGCATCGAGCGCGCGCGCGCCGCGCTCGTGGCCCGCCTCGGCCGCCCGGCCACCGAGGATGAGATGGCCGCCGAGATGGGGATCAGCGCCGAGGAGTACGCCGACCGCGCCGAGAAGGCCCAGGCGCTCAGGGTCGTGTCCTACGAGGACCTCAGCGCCGATCCCAGCGAGGCGCGCGCCTTCCTCGAGACGGTCGCCGATCCGGACGCCGAGGATCCCGAAGAGGCGCGCGGCGAGGCCGAGCGGCGGGCGGTGCTGCTCGACGCGATGCAGCAGCTCGACGAGCGCTCGCGGCTGGTGGTGGGGCTCTACTACTTCGAGGATCTGGGGCTGCGCGACATCGGCAGCATCCTGGGGGTCACCGAGTCGCGCATCAGCCAGATCCACTCCAAGGCCGTGCGCGATCTGCACGTCATTCTGGGCGGCGAGCTGCCCGACTGACGCCGGACCCTGTGACCTCGGCGCCACACTTGCGAGACCTGCACAGCGCGCGTCCGTCGATCGGCGCGCACCCGTCGGTCGGCGCGCCCGCCGCGCACCGCAAGAAAACATCCTTGCAGATCAAGACGTTGCGACGACGATGGCGCAGCCGATGCGCCTCGCACGCATCTTGCCAACCATCAACCGAATGCGTCGGTTCGCCCTCCCCGCTGTGCTCCTCTGCCTCTCGGCCTGCGCCGATCCCGGTCCGTCCGCCACGGCGGTGCACAGCCACCGCGGCGCCATCCGCAACGGCACCCGCGCGCCCCAGGTGGTCGCGCTCGACGCGGGGCGGCAGAGGGCCGTCGGGTGGCTCTACGCGCCGGCCACGCCCGCCGAGAGCTTCTGCACCGGCACCCTCGTCGCGAACCGCGTGGTCATCACCGCCCGCCACTGCGTCGAGGGCCGAACCGCCGCCGATCTCGGCTTCGGCGTCGGCGAGCAGCCGGCGCAGCCCGAGGGCCTGTTCGAGGTCATCGCCGTCCACGCCCACCCCGATCGCGACGCGGCGGTGCTGGTGCTCGCGCAGGACGTGCGCGAGCAGGTGCCGGCCGCGGTGCCCATCACGCTCAACCGCGTGGCCCTCGATCCGGTGCTGGTGGGGCGCCCGGTCGAGGTCGGCGGCTACGGCGAGACGGGTGACGTCGCCCTGACCGGGCGCTTCTTCGCGGCGGTGCGGCTGGTGGACATCGACGACGAGTACGTGGCGGTCGACGGCGAGGGGCGGCAGGGCCTCTGCTTCGGCGACTCGGGTGGGCCGGTCCTGATGGCGGACGCCGCCGGGACGCCGGTGCTCCTGGGGGTCGAGCACGGCGGCGAGTCGAGCTGCGTGGGGCGCGACCTGCTCACGCGCGTCGATCGGCTACAGGAATGGATGGCCGAGGTCATCGGCGACGCCACCAAGCTGGCGGCGGGCGACGAGGCCTGCGGGGCGCTCGACTTTCGGGGGCGCTGCGCGGCGGACGTGGCCGAATGGTGCGACGAGAACGGCCGCGTGGCCCGCATGGACTGCGGGCAGTACGGGCGTGCTTGCGGCTTCATCGACGACAGCACCGGCTTCTACTGTGCAGAGCCCGGCGACGCCTGCGCCGGCCTGGGCGCCGCGGGGACCTGCACCGAGGGCGCCGCGCGGCGCTGCGTGGGGGGCGTGATTCAAGAGGACCGCTGCGGTGAGGCCGGTCTGGCCTGCGTGCAGGGGCCCGATGGGGCGGTCTGCGGTTCGCCACAGGCGCTCCCCGAGCGTCCGGGCGCCGGGCGGGCGCCAGGCGGGGCGACCGGGTTGTCGGCGGATACCCCCGGCAGCCACCTCGAGGGTGGCTGCGCGGTGGCCGAGGGGCGGCCGGGCTGGGCGTGGGGCCTGCTGGTGCTGCCGTGGCTGCGCCCGCGTCGTCGCCGGCGCGATCTCTCACCGAGCTGAGTGAGGTAGAGTGGGCGGCCATGAGCCGCCCGAAGCCAATGCCCGTCGCCCCGATCGACGCCGGCCGCCAGCGCCGCGCGACCCACGCGGCCGTCGCCGTCGCTGGCACCCTGGTGGTGCTCAAGTTCGGCGCCTGGATGGTCACCGACTCGGTGAGCCTGCTGTCCACGCTGGTCGACTCGGCCCTCGACCTGGGCGCGTCCACCATCAACCTGATGGCCGTGCGCCAGGCGCTCACGCCGGCGGACGACGAGCACCGCTTCGGCCACGGCAAGGCCGAGGCGATCGCCGCGCTGGCCCAGTCGGCCTTCATCGCCGGGTCCGCCCTGTTCCTCCTGGCGCAGTCCGCGCGACGCCTCATCAACCCCGTCGCGATCGAGCACTCGGCGGTCGGCTTGGCCGTGATGGCGGTGTCCATCGGCGCCACGCTGGTGCTGGTGCGCTATCAGCGGCGGGTGGCCCGCGAGACGCGATCGCTGGCCATCGAGGCGGACGCCCTGCACTACGTCGGCGACGTGGCGGCCAACGCGGCCGTGATCGTGGCGCTGCTGTGCACCGACTACCTCGGCTGGCTGCGGGTCGACCCCCTCATGGGCATCGCGATCGGCGTCTACATCGCGATCAACGCGCTGGGCATCGGTCGGGGCGCGCTCGACATGCTGATGGATCACGAGCTGCCCGACGACGAGCGCCAACGCATCCGCGCGATCGTGCTGAAGCGGCCCGAGGTGCGGGCGATGCACGCCCTGCGGACGCGCGCCTCCGGGCCTCAGATCTTCGTGCAGCTGCACATCGAGCTCGACGCCGAGCTGTCCCTGCGGGCGGCCCACGCCGTGGCCGATCGGGTGGAGCAGGATCTTCACGCCGCCCTGCCCCACTGCGACGTGATCATCCACCAGGATCCCTTCGTGGCCCCACGTCCGGTGCCCCCCGAAGGCTCGACCGCGGGCTGAGCGGGCCCGCCGCGGTGACCTACCAGCCCACGAAGCCCGGGATGTCGGCCACCGTTCCGAGCAGCACGCCACGCGGGTGAGCGTCGATGAAAGCCTTCTCCCACGGCGGGGTGAAGCGGTTCACCATCAGGCCCACCCGCGCCCCCATCGCCAGCGGCAGCGCGAGGTCGAGCTCGAAGATGTCGCCCACCACCGCCACGTCGGACCAGTCGGCGCCGACCTCGGCGCGCAGAGCCTCGATGACCTCGCAATAGAGGCGCCGCCGCAGCAGCACGGGCCGGCCCAGACCGGGCAGCGACATGCTCAGGGGAACGGCGGAAAAGTCATTGTCGATCGCGTACTTACGGGCCCGACCGTGGACGCGATCGACCAGCCAGTCCAGGCCCCCGAGCGCGCGGACCTTCTTCTGGA
>CALBMW010001129.1 GCA_937896275.1 uncultured Myxococcales bacterium | reverse complement strand
CGTGGCGCAGTGCGCGTCGCAGGCGGCCACCGCGTCGAGCGGCGCAAGGCACGCGACCAGCATCGCGCAGCCCGCGTAGTAGCCGGCGCGCTCCAGGCAGGCCGCGGCCTGCCAAGCGTCGAGCGCGTCGTCGTCGCCGAAGCCGGCCACGCAGGCCGCCTCACAGGCCGAGGCGTCGCGGCCCGCGCAGGTGTCTCGGGCGCGGCAGAAGGCCAGGCAAGCGGCCCCTGGGCGGGCCCCGGCGGAGCCGGTGGTGCAGGCGGCGTCGTCGGCGCATCCGGTCAGGCGACCGCACGTCACGCGAAGCAGGCCGGCGCGCGGATCGGCCAACGCGAGGTCGTCGCAACGATCCGCGCACGCTGCCCCATCCTCGCACCGGTCGCCGCACGCGCGATCGCAGGGCGGCGCCTGAGTGGGTGCGCACGCGGCCACGGCGGCGCAGTCTTCGGCGGCGTCGACGCAGGCGCCCCACTGGGCCTCACGCTCTCGACCGAAGCGGCCCACGCACTCCGCCTCGCATCGCTCGCCGTCGCGCTCGACCCCGCAGGCCACACCGCGGGCGCAGCGTCGAGCACAGCTGGCCGCCGGCGTGGCCCCCGAGAGGCAGGACAGCAGCGATGGGCACGTCTGGGCGCCGCGGCACGCGAGGCCGTCCAGCATCGCGCGGCGCTCACCGTCGGTGCCGCTCAAGGCGCTCGCGCAGTCCTCGACGCAGGCCCGTGCGTCCCGAGCGTCGCAGCGCGCGGCCAGCTCGCACAGCGCCGAGCAGTTGCGCGGGAGCACATCGGCGGGCGTGTGATCGACGCAGTCGGCGAGCGCTCGGACCGGGTCGCCCGCGCAGTCCAAGAGCGAGACCTCGACACAGGTCCGCGCGCGCTCGTCGCCTCGCCGCACCGCGTCTTCGATGGCGGGCGCGCAGGGCGTCTCGTAGACGCACCGGTCCCAGAGCGCGCAGACGGCGCCCGCGCTCGCGGCCAGGGGCAGTGACTCGGCCGCGGCACATCGACGGAAGGACTCGCAGTCTCCACGCGCCACATCGACGCAGGGCCTCTGCCGCGCCGACACCAGGCGCGCCACCGGATCGTGGGTGCAGGTCGCGAGGCAGTCGTCGGGCGCAACGGCACAGCGCTCGAGGGTCTCGCACCACCGCACGCACGCGCCGGCGGGCGTCACCGAGAGGCAGGCGGCGAGATCCGGGCACGAGGCTGCGGCGCCGGCCGCCTCGATGCATCGGCGGGCCTCGGCGAAGCGATCGGCGCCACCGCGGGGAAAGTCGGCCGCGCAGGCGCCGAGGCAGTTGGCGAACCCCTCCGGTGCGCCTCGGCACACGGTGAGCCCGCGGCAGAACCCGTCGCACGCGCGCCCGCCCACCGAGGAGTCGCGCACGCAGGCCGCGACGCTGTGGGCGCCCGCGTCGCACGCGGGCGCCGAGGCGACGCAGACCGCCGTTCTTCGCGCAGCCACGGCATCCAGGAGGAACGCGTCGTCGCAGGCCGCTTCGCATTCGGGCGTCGCGAGGTGGCAGGCGCGGCGCGTGGCGCAGTCGGTCGCGCACAGGGCCGGCGCCGGGGCGACGCAGGCCAGGCGGTCGGGGCAGGCGATGGCGTGGGCCACGCAGTCGCGCTCGGCCTCGTGCCGGAGGCGGTCGAAGTCGGCGCGACAGTCACCGCGGCAGGTGTCCGCGTCGGCGCCGCACGCGACGAGCTGGGCGCAGTGGGCGTCGCACTGCGCGCCGACGTCGCGCGCCGCCAGGCACTCCAAGAGCGCCGGGCAACGGTCGGCGGCCGCGCAGCCGACCTGACCGGCGGTGCGGGTCGAACGATCGCCGCCCGCGTCGAGGGCGCGCTGGCAGACCTCCCGGCAGGTGGGCCGGTCGATCCCCGCGGGCAGGGATCCACACAGCGCCCGCGCCTCGCACAGGCGCCCGCAGTCCAGCGCGGCGGGTGGCTCGCGGACGTCGGCGCACGCTGCGATGACCGCGAAGGGGTCCCTGGGGCAGTCGGGAAACAGGGAGCTGGCCACGCACGACGCGACGGCCGGTGGCGCCTCGGTGAGCGCCTCGTCGTAGACGTCGTCGCACCCGGCCAGCGTCCGGTAGCCGCAAGCCGCCCAAGCGGCGCAGAAGTGGGGGTGATCGAGCGGCGTGGCCGCGGAGAGCGGCTCTGTGCAAGCGGTCACGTCCTCGCAGACGCCGCGGGCTCGCCGGACGCAGGTCATGCGCTCAGCGCTCCGTCGGCGGGCGAGCGGGTCGGGATCCGATGGAGCGGCGCGGCAGGACGAGGCGCAGTCCGCCGGGGCGCCGCCGCACGCCGTGAGCGCGGCACACAAGGCATGACAGTCGGTGAAGACCGTGGCATCGACGCAGGCCTCGAAGGCCGCGGGATCACACTCGATCTGCAGCGGCCTGGCGCACTCGGCCAGCGCGGGGCGCGCGGCGAGCGCGGCGCAATCGGCCGCACAGTCGGCGAAGGGCAGGGCGATGCCGCACACCGCGGCGCGCGCGCAGAGGGTGGCACAGTCCGGCGGCGCGGGCAGCGGAGGTCGACAGAGCTGGATCAGGCCGCAGGCCTCCGAGATCACGCAGCCGACCCACGCCTCACGATCCGGGCCCTCGGGCGCGGAGGCACACCAGGCCAGGCATCGTTGAGCGTCGCCGAAGACCTCGTCGAGGCGATCACACTGGGCGAAGCGCCCGCACAGGGCCTCGCAGCTCAGGTCGACCGGGGGCGGGGGCGGAGGCGGAGGCGGAGGCGGAGGGGCGAGATCGGGCGCGGCGTCCGGGTCACCCATCGGGCCTCCATCAGGGAGGCCTCGATCCGCGGCAGGCGAGGTGTCGGCTGCGCCGGTCGCGTCGGTCGAGGCCGTCGGCGACGCGCTCTCGTCGCACGCGGCCAGCACGGCGGCAGCCGCAAGTCCCAGGAGCAAGCGATGCAGGACGGTGGACACCTCCCAAGCGTACGCCGCGCGCGGGACGCGACACCAGCGCACCGCGCTCTCCATTGACCGAGGCGCGGTCTGGCTCCACCATGCCGGCCATGGATTGGACCGACTTCTGCGTCGCGCTCCAGGGCGAGCGCCTCCCGGCCGCGCTCGTCGATCTCGACGCGCTCGATCGGAACGTCGACCGCCTCAAAGACCGCCTGACGGGCGGCAAGACGCTGCGAATCGCCAGCAAGTCCGTTCGGCACGTCGGCCTGCTGCGGCGCATCCTCGCGCGCGGCGGGCCGAGCTTCCAAGGCCTGATGTGCTATTGCGTCGACGAGGCCGTGGCGCTGGCGGGCGAGGGCTTCGACGACCTGCTGGTGGCCTACCCGACGGTCCAGGCGATCGCCCTCGACGGCCTGGCGGGTCTGGCCGCGAGCGGCCGGACGGTGTCGGTGGTCGTCGACTGCGCGGCCCACGTCGAGGCGCTCGGCGCGGCCGGGCGACGCGCCGGGGTCAGCTTGGCCGCGGTCCTCGAGCTCGACGTCTCCTACCGCCCCCTCGGCGGGCGCGCGCACCTCGGCGTCCGCCGGAGCCCGCTCCGCAGCGCCACAGATTGCATAGCGCTGGCGCGGCTCGTCGCGCGCGTCCCGGGTGCCCACGTGGCGGGGCTGATGGCCTACGAGGCGCATATCGCGGGGCTGCCCGACCGAAACCCCTTCTCGCCGAGGATGAATCCGGTCCGCCGTGCGCTGAAGCGTCGCGCGATGCCCGCGGTGGCGCGGCTGCGGGGTGAGGTGGTGGCCGCCCTGCGCGCAGACGGCGTTCGCCTGGATCGCGTGAACGGGGGCGGCACCGGCAGCGTGCACCACACCACGCGGGAGGAGGTGGTGACCGAGGTGACCGCCGGCTCCGGCTTCCTGTGTCCCCACCTGTTCGACTACTACGCGGATCTGGGGCTGGAGCCGGCAGCGTTCTTCGCGCTCGAGGTCTGCCGCGCCTCCGACCCCGGCTACGTCACCTGCGCGGGCGGTGGCTACGTCGCGTCGGGGGAGCCGGGCTGGGACCGGGTGCCCATCCCCTACGCCCCGCCGGGGCTGCGCTATGTGCCCATGGAGGGGGCGGGGGAGGTGCAGACCCCGCTGCGCCTTCGGGCGGGCGGCCAGCCGCTGGCGGTCGGTGACCCCGTCATCTTTCGGCACGCCAAGGCCGGCGAGCTGGCGGAGCGCTTCGCGCGCTACGTCCTGCTGCGGGGGGGCGCCGTGGAGGGTGTCGAGCCGACCTATCGTGGACGCGGGTGGTGTTTCCTGTGATCCACGTTCGCCCCTTCGCCCTTTCGCGCGACCGCCGCGTGCCCTAAAAGCGGGGCTGTGCGCCGCAGCCGGAGGAGGCACATGCAGTTCTTCGAGGGACCCGAGAAGAAGGTCGAGATCGTCGTCGCCCCAAGCCTGCGTCCCCTGCGCGCGTTGGGGCGCGCCGTCTGGGAGCGCGTGGTCGCCCGCGCGCAGGCCCGCATCCTGTCCGTGTGTTCGTCCGAGGGCTGTGACGCCTACCTGCTGAGCGAGTCGAGCCTCTTCGTCTTCGACGACCGGGTCACGATGATCACGTGCGGCACCACGACGCTGGTCGAGGCCGCGCGAGAGATGATCAGCTTCCTGCCCGCCGAGCAAATCGAGCTACTGATCTACGAGAGAAAAAACGAATATTTCCCGAGGAGTCAGTCCTCAGACTTTCATGATGACGCGAGAATGCTCAACGCGCTGATCCCGGGCCGCGCGGTGCGCTTCGGCGACGCCGACGACCACTCGATCATGCTGTTCCACACGGTGAAGCCGTTCCAGCCGCGTGCCGACGACCACACGGTCGAGATCCTCATGCACGGCCTCGATGAGCAGGCCGCCGAGCTCTTCTGCGCCGGCGGCAGCGTCGGGTCACCGGAGCAGGCCCTCGGCCTCGCGGCGCGGACGGGGGTCGGCGCGCTCCTGCCGGGCTACGCCATCGACGAGTTCGTGTTCGAGCCGGCGGGCTACTCGCTCAACGCCGTGCGCGACGACCGCTACTACACCATCCACGTCACGCCGGAGCAGGTCGGCTCCTATGTCAGCTTCGAGACGAACCACGTGGTCGCCGGCGATCTCGTGCCGTTGGTCGAGCGGGTCATCGCCATCTTCCGCCCACGCTCCTTCGATCTGTTCACGTTCAGCCCCGAGGCCCTCGCCGCGGCGGCCGTGCCCGGCTACCGGGTGCGAGACCACGTCGTCGAGCAGGTCACCGGTTTCCACGTCGGCTTCCAACACCTCTATCGACCCGTCGAGGGCCCGCGCGCCCCGATCGAGCTGCCGCTGAAGCGCTGAACGCCGCCCGGCGAGATCGTAGGGCGCGGGCGCGATCCGACCGCCCGGAAGAGCGTCTAACGTTCGTAGCGCCGGCGCAGCCGCGGGTGCAGCAGGATCGCGAAGGTCAGGCCGCCGAGGAGCGCGCCCACGAGCGGGGGGGTCTGCTCGGTGACGCGGGCCTGGAACGCCAGATCCGCGGCCACGAGGGCAGACGTCAGGACGCAGCCGGTGTAGCCCCACCGACGATCGCGGAAGAGGCCCAGCAGGCTGGCGATCGCGGGCGCCAACAGGGCGGCGTGCGGTCGGGCCATCGCAGGCAGGC
>CALBMW010001128.1 GCA_937896275.1 uncultured Myxococcales bacterium | reverse complement strand
CCGCATGGGATCGCAGCAGCTCGCCTCGCCCAGGCAGTTGTCGATCAGCGTGTCGCAGTTGTCGTCGATGCCGTTGCACAGCTCGCGGTCGAGCGGGAAGACGCAGGATGGCAGGATGCCGCTCTGCGAGTAGGCTTGCCGGTAGATCTGGCAGTCGTCCACCGTGAAGCCCCAGGCTGTGTCCTGTGCTGCCATGTCCATACACACCGCGACCGTGTGCGCGGCGAACTCGCCCATCGTCAGGGTGCGCAGCGAGCCGATGGTCATCACGCTGGCGTCGTGCAGGCGGCGGAGCTTCGTCAGGGCGGCGGCGTCGGCGCCCCAGCGACGGAACGCGCTCACCGCCGGGCTGCCGAACACACGCTTGTTCGCCGTGCGCTGATACTCGCCCGCCTCGGCGATGCCATTGCAGTCCATCGCGCGGCGTCCGGGAGCCGAGAGATCACAGAAGCGCTCCACCGGGATGATCTCGTTGTAGGAGCCATAGGTGGACGACCAGTCGCACAGGGCCGAGTCGAGGCCATGCCGCCAGCACAGGAAGGCCAGGGCGTTGAGATCGGCCAGCCCGTGCTCGATGGCCTCCTCATGCGGCCGCGCGACGCGGGCGCCCAGGTGAGGGCCGTAGACGACGTGCGAGGCCTCGTGGGCGATGATCTCGAGGTCGACGCAGCGCGGATCGATGGACAAGGCGCGCGCCGGGTCCGAGGTCCACGCGGCCCAGTCGCCGCAGTCGGTGCAGACCAGGCCGCAGGCCCACAGCGAGCCCAGATCGGCGATGTCGAGCCGGAAGCGACCGCTGTGCTCGACGGCCGGGTCGTCCACCAATGAGAAGGGGCCCGCGTCGCCCGGGAAGCTGACCTCGTCCATGAAGTCGTAGAAGTCAGCCAGCGCGTCCCACGCGTCGGTGGCCGAGCCGGGCGACGTGGGCCGGATCGCCTGCGGATCCGCGCCGTCGACGAACACCACCGGATCGAAGGCATAGGACAGCGCGGAGTGCTCGTCGATGAGCGCCCCCGTCCTGCCATCGAAGGCCGCGCGGCGCACGTCGCTGCCGGCGCGCCACGTCACCTCCCGCACGAGGCCCACGCTCTGTTCATCGAATGGTTTCAACGGGTTGCGTGCGCCGATCTCGAGGCGATCGACGAGCCGTCCGGCCTGCGGGGGCAGCGCCGCGGGATCGGCGCCGGCGAGCGCGGCGGTGAGCGTGGCCACGGGCACGGTCACCAGGTAGCTCTCGACGCTGACCACGTTGCCGTCGGTCCAACGCACCACCAGCCCGCCCGAGTCGACGGCGACGCCCCGGTCGCCGGGCTGCGCGCGGTGCACCTGTCGGTACTGCACGTAGCGCGAGCGCCCCAGCGGTCGGGTGGCCTTCCATGTCAGCTGCCGCGCCGGCTCGTCGAGCCCGAACAGCGCCGGCCGGGTCGCCAGCAGAGCGTTCGCGCAGGCCTCGGGCGTCTGGTCCACCTCGCAGCGGTGCAGCACGCCCCAGTGAGCGGGCGTGAGCAGGCTCGGCCCCGGTCGCCCCGCGCGGTCGCGTGCCCACAGCGGCCCGAAGTCGGCCTCGTAGCCGGCGCGCTCCTCGGCGCGGCAGGCGCCGTTGTTGTCGGCCGCGCCATCGCAGTCGTCGTCGGCGCCGTCGCAGCGCTCCATCGTCGGCAGCGCCTCGGCCTCGCAGACCGCCCGCCACTTGCCCCGGCCGTCACAGAACTCGACGCCGGCGTGGCAGGTGCCCACGCCCAGGGTGCCGGCGGGGCCGTCGTAGCAGGGGCGCGAGCGGCCCGGCGTGCAGCCCTGGTCGCACGCGCCGCCCTCGTCGATGCGGCCGTCGCAGTCGTCGTCGCGCAAGCTGCACACCTCGGGCGAAGGCACGACCTCGCCGGCACACTCTCCCGTCCAGAAGCCCTTGGGCCCGCAGTACTCGGTGCCCCCGTGGCACTCGCCGCGGCCGAGCGTGTCCCGATCGCCCGAGTAGCAGGCGCGCGCGTTGCCCGGCTCGCACTCGAAGCGCGCCTCACCCGGCACGTCGCAGGCCACGAAGATCGCGAGCCCGAGCAGCCCGAAGGCCGCCCCTCGCAGGCCAGTGAGTCTCGTCCAGGCGACTACCACGACCACTCCAAGCCACCGAACAGGGCCAGCGACGCCCGCCGCTCGGCGGTCGTCTGCAGGCGGCCCTCCGCGTAGGAACGAGCGCGCGTCTCGTCGATTCCCGCCTCGAAGCCGGCGCGCGCGCCGAGGCCGCTCACGAGGCGCCATGCGAGGCCGACCTGGGCACGATAGAGTTGCCGTTCGGCGTCCCCGGGCTCGTCCGCGGCGCTGCCCTGCTGACGGAACACAAGCGCCGCCCAGCCCAGATGATCCGCGCCCGGCTCGAGCTTGCCCTGGACGCGCAACCCGACGCCCCACCCGAGCGTGGCGTCCACCAGGGACTCGGAGACGAGGGCCAGCGCGCCGATCGCCCAGCGCGGACCGGGCCACGCCATGAGGCTGGCCTCCTGCTCGAGCAGCACGTCGCGCGCGTCACCCAGCGCCGCCTGCGCGCCCGCGTGGGTGGCCACAGCGGGGGCCCAGCGAAGATCGCTCCCGGCCGCGAGCGCCGGCGCCGTCGCCGGATCGGGCTCGCGCGAGCGAAGGGGCCGTCGGATGGGCGCGGCGGCCTCCATCACGAAGGTCAGCTCGACCGGCTTCTCGGCCAGGCTCGCGTCGAAGGACTGACAGGCCTCGGCGTGTCCCGGCGCCCGCGCGCACAGCTTGTGGGCGCCGCGCGGCAGGCGGGTCCAGGCATACCACCGCCCCGGTGAGAGCTCCGCGGTCGTGACCGGCACCGGTCCGAGCACGAAGGGCTCCGGCGCGGTGTACAGCCCCCCGAGCAGGCTGTCGTCCAGGAAGAGCGTGGTGCGCGGGGCGGTGGTGCGCACGCGCATGACCTGGCGCGCCTGCACCTGGGCACAGTGCACCTTGGGGCCGCGTCCTTCGTGGGGGACGAGCGTCGACCGCCACGTGAGGTAGCCCTCGCGAACACACTGGACGACCACGGTGTGCGTGTCGGCGGGCACCTCGACCCGCAGCTGCTCGCTCGGCTGGATGCGCCCGGCGTAGGCCCGCTTGCCGTCGGCCTCGACGTAGACCTCGGGGTCGACCTCGCTGGTGACGGTCACGACGAGCGGCTCCCGAGCGCGCGCCGGCGCGGCCGCCGTGAGGACGCCCCCCAGAAGGCCGCCGAGGAGCAGAAGTGCGCGCCCACCGTTCACTCGAGTCCCCCGGGCCAAAGGTGCGCGGAGGCTAGTGATTCGCCCCAGGGGGTGCAAGGCGCCCGCCCGGTGCCGAGTCGTCTCGCTCCGCGTGCGGTCGCAGGGACGCCCCAGCCGGTCGCGTCTTGCGAGAAAAGCGGGGGCCGCTCACCGACTCCGGCTGAGCGCCATCACCAACCGGAGGACGTACCAGAACAGCGTCGCGACCGTGGCGAAGAGCGCGAGCGACGCGGCGACGTGCGACCCGATCGGGTAGTGATGCAGGACGTTGCTGGTCTGGTAGAGCACCCAGCCCGCCATCAGGACGATCATCGCGCAGGTGAACAGCAGGCCCAGCGAGAAGCCGAAGATCAGGGACACGACGATCAGCCCCAGCGCGCCGAAGCTCGCGATCTGGAGCGCGCGCCCCAGAAACGAGAAGTCCTTCTTGGTCACCATCACCGTGATCGTCAGGCCGCCGAAGATGGCCCCGGTGAGGATGCCCGCGGTCGGGATCACCTCGGGCCCCGCGAAGTTCGCAGCGATGAAGAGGATGGGCACGAAGATGACCGCCTCGGCCACCACGTACAGGGCCAAGCCCGCGTACTGCATACGGATCGAGGTGGCGTTCTGGGCCCACCGCTGCGCGACGCTGCCGACCAACATGAAGGCGCCGAGGACGATGAGCCAGGCGTAACGCGTCCCGAGGAAGGTCTCCGTCAGCTGGGGGCCGACGGTCTTCACGAGGATGGCGGTGAGGCCCGCGAAGGCCAGGACGGCCCACCCCAGGTGCACGTAGGTCTTGGCGATGAAGTCGGCGCGCTCGGCGTCGGTGGCGTCGATGGCGAAGCGGTCGCGGGCGGCTGCGTGGCTCACGGGTGCCCTCCAGGCGGTTTGATGCGGGGAGTGTAGCACCGGCGCAGTGCGGGCGCGGCGCCTCAGACCGGGCAGCCTCAGACCGGGCAATTGGCGAAGGCGACGATCTCGTTGCGCTGCCCGGGCCCGGTGTCCTGCACGGTGCGATATCCGGCGCGGAGGTCGGTCAACTGCAGGTCGAAGGGCGCGAAGGTGCCAAGGACCGCCGAGGCGCGCCGGCGCAGGTAGAACAGGATGATCGGCGTGCGCAGGTCACCGTGCGCCAGGGTTCGCAAGGCACGGAAGAGACGCGACAGCGAGACGCCGAAGAAGGGTGGGTCGCACACGATGAGATCGGGCGGTGACTCGAGGGGTCGTGGACGGTGCAGGTCGAACTCGACGAAGCCGGGCAGGTCGTCGAAGCGGCGGTCGGCGTCGAGTACGGGCAGCGACACGCGATGAGCGTCCCACAGGCGCCGCCCCAACAGCGGCGCGCAGACCAACATCGGGCTGGACGCCCGCATCACCCGCGCGGCGAGCGCGTCGAGCGTCGCGTCATCGAAGAAGTACTGCTCGGCCTGGTGGTTCTCGTCCACGGCGGCAGGGTAGCAAACCGTGTG
>CALBMW010001127.1 GCA_937896275.1 uncultured Myxococcales bacterium | reverse complement strand
TCCACCGGGCCAGCGGCCGCCACCGCCGCGCGCCCCACCGGGGCCATCACGAGCGCGGCCAGCACGGCCGCCAAGCCGGTGGTCACCGCCGCGGGGAGGGCCCCGGGCACGCCGAGCCCTCCGCGCAGGATGCCGAGCAGGACAGAGGCCTTGGCGAAGGCAGTCGCGGACACGGCCAGCAGGGGGAGCGCCGCGCCTACGAGGACCCACACGGCCGCGCGCGGCGCCGAAGCGAGCGCCTCTTGCGCGCCCGCCGGCAGCGAGACCAGCAGCAGGGACGAGACGATGAGCGCGAATCTCATGGAGCCCGCGTCAGGTCGACCAGCACGCGGACCCCGTCCCGCCCCACGCCCAGGAGCAGCCGCCGCCCGTCGGTCTCGACGATCACCAGCCGGTTCTGTCCGTCGAGCCGCCGCTCGCCCAGCACGGCGATGCCGGCGTCGGCCGCGGCGGGGCCTGCGAGGCGCCGCACCCAGAGGCTGAGCCCGGCAAACAGCGCGAGGAGCGCCGTCACCGATGCGACGGACCACCATGACATGCGCGGCACGATAAACGAGGTGCGCGCGAGGGGACAGGGGGACGCGGGGCGCGGGGGGCGTTTGTGGGAGGGCTCGGCCGCGCGGGCCGGCTTCCGCGTGGTGTCGGGCCACGCGTGCCTCTAAGATGCGCGGCGATGACCGAGGCCCCCGATCGACGCCGGCTCGTGCGCGAGGTGGCCCTCCTCTATGGCGCGACGCTGCTGGTGTCGGGGGGGTTGAGCCTGGCGCAGACCTCGGTGGGCTGGCTCCGCGGCTATGTCCTGGTGATCGTCGCGGCGACCTTCCTCTACCTGCCCCTCGAGGTGCTGCACAAGAAGGGGCTGGATCCGGCCGACTTCGGCATCCATCGCCGCAGCCTGGCGCGCGCGCTGCGCGTCTTCCTCATCGTCGCCGCCGTCACCTTCCCCCCCTATCTGCTGGGCTATCACCTGTGGCAGCGGGCCTGGCTGGGCCATCAACTCGCCCCCGCGGCCGCGCGCTACGATCGCTGGCCGGTCGAGTTGGAGGACGCCCCCCGCGTCACCGCCCTGTCGCCGGGCGAGGTGCGCCTCTATGCCGTCGACGAGACGCTGTTCCTGCGGTGGCACCTCCCCGCCGGCCAGCGCTTCGCCGCCACGCTCGACAGCGACGCGCCTGCGCGGCGCCTGGGTGCGGGCGGCCCGCCGGCGGCCCACCTGGGCCTCGAAGCGGGCAGCGAAGGCGCCGCCGCGTTCGAGGTTCCCGGGCAGACGCTGACGCTCGACGTCGAGGCGGGTGGCGACCGATTGCCCGCCGACCGCCTGCGCCTGGGCACGGCGCTCGTCTCGGCCGACGACGTCCCCTACACGGCCGAGCGCAGCTACTGGTGGCTGCTCAACCTCATCCTCGTGCAGATCCTGCTCGTGGCCCTGCCCGAAGAGGTCTTCTACCGCGGCTATCTGCAGACGCGGCTCGACGCCCTCGTCGGCCGCGACCGACGGGTGCTGGGCGTCGACATCAACGTCGCGAGCATCGTCCTGACGAGCGCCCTGTTCGCCCTGGGCCACATCATCACCGTGCCGAGCCCCCATCGGCTGGCGGTCTTCTTCCCGAGCCTGCTCTTCGGTTGGATGCGACGGGCCGGCGGGGGCATCCCTGCGGCGGTCGCCTACCACGCGGCGTGCAACCTGCTGGTGGACGTGGTCTCGCGCCTCTACGGCTGACGGCGCGGCCCCGCTCGGCCACGGAATTCATCCGAAAACGCAGCTTCGGTGGAACCTCTGTGGGGGGTTTCGGTCCAATGGCCATCAACGGGCTCCCCTCGGGTGCCGTTTCACGAGACGCGTCGGCCCCGAAGGAGCACCCATCAGACACCTCGTGCCTCTTCGGGTCCTCGTCGCCCTCGTCGCCCTCACCGCCACGGCGTGCGAGCACCCGCTCGAGGTGCCACGCGATCCCGGGGTGGTCTACCTCGCGGCCCTAGGCGAGGTGCCGGCCGCCGAGCTTCACCGCGCCGCCCGCGCCCTCGAGCAGGCCTCGCACCGGGTGGTCCTGACGCTGGCGCCGATCGCGCTGCCCACCCCGACCGCCGACGGCCGCGCCGACGCGGGCGCCCTGCTCGACCTGCTCTTGCGGCACGCCCCCGACGACACCTTCCGCATCGCGGGCGTCACCGCGGCCCCCCTGCGCGCCACCGAGCACGACTCGGTCATCGGCTACGCCCGCCGCGGCGAGCGCGCGCTCCTGTACTCCACCGCCGCCTTGCCCGGGTACAGCACCGAGGCCGCCCGACGGCGCACGGTCCGCCGCATCGTCGCCCACGAGATGGGCCACACCTTCGGCAGCGGCCACTGCCGCGCGTCCTGCGTGATGCGCGACACGATGAACCCCAACGCGATCGAGCTGATGCCCGATCAGCCGTGCCGCCTGCACCGCCACGAGTCCGACATCGGCTTGGCCCATGGCATCGACCACCCCGACTTCCTGGCCGACGTCGCCGCCGAGCGCACGCGCCTCGGACAGTGGGACCGTGCCATCGACGCTTGGCGGCGGGCGTTGGCCGGGCGCCCGCGCGACGCCCGCATGCTGACCTCGCTGGGTGTCGCCCTGATGGCCAACGGCGAGCTGACGGCGGCCAAGGAGGCCTTCGACGACGCGAGCCGCGCGGCCCCCGAGGCTCCTCAGCCCTACTACGCCCGGGCGGTCCTCTACGCCGCGGGCGACCGGCCCGAGCGCGCCGAGCCCTTCCTCGAGGCCGCCGTCGAGCGCGACGGCGATCCACTCCGCGCCCACCGCGCTGCCGGCATCCTGTATCAGGACGTGCTCGACGACTCGAAGCACGCGCTCCACCACTTCGAGGCCCACGTGCGCAAGGGTGGCCGTGACCGCGAGGTCATCACCCGGCTGACCTTCCTGCTGTCGCCGACGACCTTGGTGTTCACCGATCCCGAGACCATCGTGGCCCGCTGGCAGCCGGGCCGCGGCCTGCTGATCGCGTCGCTGGGGCCCAGTCACTGATCCACCGAATCGGCCGCCGCGCGGCTCGGGTGGTTTGGCTCAGGCGCTCTGTTGAGCGGCGAGCAGCGCGGCCTGATGCGAGGCGCGCACCGGCTCGATGACTTGGGCCAGATCGCCCTCGACGATCTCCTCGAGCCGATACAACGTCAACCCGATGCGGTGATCGGTCACCCGGTTCTGCGGGAAGTTGTAGGTGCGGATGCGCTCGGACCGGTCGCCCGATCCGACCATGGCGCGCCGGGCGTCGGCCCGCTCGGCGTCAGCCTCGGCCTGCATGCGGTCGAGCAGACGGGCCCGCAGCACCTTGAGCGCCTTGGCTTTGTTCTTGTGCTGGCTCTTCTCGTCCTGGCAGCTCACCACCAGCCCCGTGGGCAGGTGCGTCACCCGGATGGCGCTGTCGGTGGTGTTGACGTGCTGACCGCCGGCGCCCTGGGCGCGGAAGGTGTCGATGCGCAGATCCGTGTCGGGGATGTCGACCTCGACGTCCTCCGCCTCCGGCAGCACCGCCACCGTGCAGGCCGAGGTGTGGATGCGGCCCTGGCTCTCGGTGTCGGGCACGCGCTGCACGCGGTGCGTGCCGGCCTCGAACTTGAGCGTGCTGAAGACCCGGCCCCCGCTGACCAGCGCGATGACCTCCTTGAAGCCCCCCGCCTCGCCGGCCGACGCGCTCAGCATCTCGACGGTCCAGCCCATCGTCTGGGCGAAGCGCGCGTACATGCGGAACAGGTCGCCGGCGAACAGGGCGGCCTCGTCCCCGCCGGTGCCCGCCCGCACCTCGAGCACGACGTTCTTCTCGTCGTTGGGATCCTTGGGCAGCAGCAGCAGGCGCAGCTCTGCGGTGAGCCTTGCCTGCTCGGGCGACAGCGCCTCGATCTCGTCGTGCGCCATCGCCCGCAGATCTGCGTCGCCGCTCCCGGCCAACTCGAGGGCGCCGGCGAGCTCACGCTCCACGGCCTCGAGCCGCCGAAACGTCGTCACCAGCGGCTCGAGTTGCCCCGCCTCCTTGGCGATGACCTGATAGGCCCCCGGCTTCTCGAAGATCGAGGGGTCGCCCATGCGGGCCCTCAGCTCGTCGAAGCGACGGCCGAGCTCGGAGAGCTTGTCCTTCATGGCGAGGAGGCTGTCGTCACGCGAGGAGCTGTCGTTGCACGAAAGGCTGTCGTCACGCGAGGAGCTGTCGTTGCACGAAAGGCTGTCGTCACGCGAAAGGCTGTCGTCACGCCAGCGGCCGTGGCCGC
Organism: uncultured Myxococcales bacterium; assembly: GCA_937896275.1. Taxonomy (GTDB): domain Bacteria; phylum Myxococcota_A; class Bradymonadia; order UBA7976; family UBA1532; genus JACKDN01. Next base: position 451 of record CALBMW010001127.1, on the reverse strand, counting down.
CGGGCGGTCAGGAACGGTTGTACTTCTTGTTGAAGCGCTCGACCCGACCCGCGGTGTCCATCAGCTTGGCCTTCCCCGTGAAGAACGGGTGGCACTGCGAGCAGATCTCGATGTGATACGAGCCCGCGACCGAGTGCGTGTCGAAAGCCGAGCCGCAGGCGCAGGTGATCGTCGCGTCCTTGCTCTCGGGGTGAATGCCCTTCTTCATGGCGGGAACCTCCTATTTTGTGGCCGCGTGTAGGCCAACGAGGCGGCGGATACTAGGGCCGCTTGGATCGGGATGCAAATCAGCCCGACATGGACTCGAGGAACTCGCCGTTGGTCTCGGTCCGGCTGATCTTGTCGAGCATGAACTCCATCGAGTCCACGACGTTGAGCGGGTGCAGCAGCTGGCGCAGGATCCACACGCGGTTGAGCGTGGTGGAGTCCATGAGCAGCTCCTCCTTCCGGG
>CALBMW010001126.1 GCA_937896275.1 uncultured Myxococcales bacterium | reverse complement strand
CGCCCTGGGCGTGCCCGCGGCGCGCCGCACCGCCGACGCCGCCTCTGCCCGCTGGGTGATCCTGGACACCCTCGGTGAGCTCGCGGCCGCCTACGCGTTGGCGCCGGTCGCGATCGTCGGCGGCACCTTCGGGCGTCGCGAGGGCCAGACCCTCGTCGAGCCCGCCGCGCACGGTCGCCCCATGGTGCACGGCCCTCGCACCGCCAACGTCGCCGACGAGGTCGCCGCCCTGACGGGCCGCGGGGCCTTCGCGGTCGCGGACTGGCCAGGTGCCCTGGTCCGCGTCGGCGAGCTGCTGCGTCATGGCGGGCCCGATCCGCGCCCTGCGCTGGCGGCCTTGCGGGGGGCCACCCCGCGCAACCTGTGCGTCGTGCTGGCCGCGCTCGACTCGACCTGTGCGGCGGCCGAGCACGACATGGATTCGCGTCGGCGGGGCTGTTAGATTCGCGGCACCCGCACCGCACCAAGGAGGCTCGGTCGATGAAGGCCGCCCGCAGCGCCGTTACGGTGAACGTCCCGCCCGATCGCCTGTATGCGTTGATCACTGATTTCGGCAGCTACCCCGGCTTCGTGCCCAACCAGAGCGGGACCCGCGTTCTGTCGCACGAGGGCGATCGCTGGCGCGTCGAGTTCGAACTCTCCATCGTCAAGACGCTGCGCTACACCCTTGATCTCGTTGGGGATCCGGGGCGGTCACTCCGCTGGACCCTGGTCTCGGGCGACATGATGAAGTCGAACGAGGGGGGCTGGCTGCTCGAGCCCCAAGGCGACGGCCGCACGCGCGCCACCTACGAGCTCGAGGTCGAGCTCAAGGGCTTCGTTCCGCGCTCCGTGTCGCGCTCGCTCATCGAGCGCACCCTGCCCGCCAACCTCGAGGCCTTCAAGAACGAGGCGGAGCGGCGGGGCTGACCGCCGTGACAGCCCCCCCCACGTGGCCCGCGCGCGCCAGCCCTCTGCAGGCCAGCCCTCAGCGTGTCGGTCGTCCGTTCGTCGGTCGTCTGCGCGTCGGTCGTCTGCGCGTCGGTCGCCTGTGCGTCGGTCTGGCGCTGGCGTGCGGGACGCCCTCGGCGCGCGCCGCGCCCGCGGTCGCCGGCGTGGTGGCCCGCCCGCCCACGGAGCTGCCCGCGGGGGCGGCGCAGGCCTTCGCCGCCGCGGCCCGGGACTTTGGTGCCGGTGCCACCGCGTCCCCCCCCGTGGATCAGGCCCGCCAACAGGACATCGGGACGGCCCTGAGCGCATTCCAGCGTGGCCAGGCGGCCTACCTCGAGGTCGAGCTGCGCCGTGCCGAGCGCGAGCTGTCCTCGGCCGTCGACCTGTTCCTGGGCGATCCGAGCACCCTCGCCGACGCCGATCCTGCGGTTCGGGCCGTGCTGTTGCTGGCGCAGGTCGGCCTGGCCCAGCGCCGCCCCGACTTCGCCGATCAGGTGCTGGAGCGGGCGCTGCGCGCGCTGCCCGGCTTCCCGGGCGACGGTGTCCCGCCACCCCCTGACGTGGCCGAGCGGATCGCGGCGGCGCGGGCGCGGCTGCGAACGGACGCGCACGCCACGCTCGGCGTGACCAGCGCGCCCGCGGGCCTGTCCGTCCGCCTCAACGGCATGCCGGTCGGCCGCACGCCGGTCACGCTCGAGGGCGTCGCCGCCGGCACCGTGCGGGTGATGCTGGCCTCGCCGGGTGCGACGGTCCCGCGCAGCCGGGTGGTTGACGTGGGGTCCGAGCCCGTGGCGGTGCACTTCGGCGACGTCGAGTTGGCGGCGGCCGCCCTTCGAGCGAGCGTGCGGTCCGGCAGCGCCGCCGAAGGGTGGCGGGCGGCGTCCGAGTACCAGGCGGCCTCCGACGCGGGCGTGGTGTGCGTCGCCGTCGTCGTTGGGGCGCAAGCCGTGGTGGCGCGCCTCGACGGCGCGGCGCAGGCGGTCCTGGGCGGAGCGCGGCTACCGGTCCCCACCGACGACGAAGGCTGGGCCGGTCTGGCCCGCTACTGCGGGTCGGCGGCCCCGGGCGGTCTGGGCCCCGCCGAGGTGGTCGGCGCCCTGTGGCCGGAGGCGGCGCCCCAGGTGGCGATCGCCACAGCGATGGCCAGTTCGAAG
>CALBMW010001125.1 GCA_937896275.1 uncultured Myxococcales bacterium | reverse complement strand
CCTGGTTGTGGCTGCTGGGGGCCGCCCGTCGCGCCCGGGTGCTGGCCGTGGCCGCACACGCGCGCTGCGTTCGGCGTCGTGGCTGCCGGCCTCATGGCCGGGAAAGTCGGCGCGGCGCGGGGGCGATTTCGACCACCTCCGTCGGGGGTCGAGACTCGTCACTTGACACTTGGGAGGGCACTGTGGGACGAGGTGACCGCGACGCACGCTCCCAAGTGTCAAGTGGCGAGCCTTGACTCCCCCAGCCGTGCGCGCGGCAGCTGCCCCGCCTTGCAGGCCGGAACTACGCGAACCGCCGCAAACCGCCCGCCGCCGCAGCCCGAGCGCCGCGGCGACCACCGGCAGCGCGACCGCGCGCGGCAGCAGCCCCACCTGGCAGGGTGGAGCTATGCGAACCGCCGCACTCCGCGCCGCGGTCGCGGCGCCGCGGCGACCACCGGCAGCGTGACCGCGCGCGGCAGCAGCCCCGCCCGGCAGGCCGGAACTACGCGAACCGCCGTGGTCTTCGGCGCCGTCCCGTCGCTCGCCGACCCGCAGGAGTACCGGGCGCTCCTCGCCGAGGCGCTGCGCGGGTTCGACCACACGTGATGGGCCTCGGGCGTTCGACACGGCGCGCCACCGCCCGACCTGCGATCCTGCCGCTCAGCGCAGGATCGCCACCGCCAGGATCGCCAGCAGGCCCACCGCCAGCACCGCCCAGAACCAGCCCGGGGGGCCCGAGCGCTGGATGGTGACGGGCGTGTCGTCGGTCGGGGCGTCCACCATGCGCGCGCGCTCGAGGGTGACGGGCCCCTGCGGGGTCGGGCCCTCGGTGGGTGGGGCGAGGCGCATCAGGATCTGGTCGATGGTGCGGATCACCGCGTCGGCGCTCGGGGGCCGGTCGTCGGGCTTCTTCTCCAGCATCTGCAGCGTGAGCCGCTCGATGGCGGGGTCGATCGCCAGATCGGGCGCGGCCTCGCTGATGGGCCGCGGCGGCGTGTGCAGGTGCTCGAGGAAGAGGCCCTGCTCGCTGTCCGACTTGAAGGGCAGGTGCCCGGTGAGCATCTCGTAGAGCAGCACACCCAAGGCATAGAGATCGGTGCGGCCGTCGATGGCCTTGCCGAAGGCTTGCTCGGGCGGGATGTAGGCGGGCGTCCCCAGGCGCGTGCCCGGCGCGGTGAGCTGGATCGACAGCGGCCCCGCCTCCAGCCCGGCCAGCGCCGGGTTCAACTTGGCGATGCCGAAGTCGACCACCTTGACCACGAACTGCTCGCCCTCGACATCGTCGAGCAGGACGTTTTCTGGTTTGAGATCGCGGTGATAGATGCCCTTGGCGTGGGCCTCGGCCAGGGACTGGCAGATCTGTCGGGTCATGCGCAGGGCGGCCACGGGGTCGATGCGACCGCGGTCGAGCAGATCCCGCAGTTGGCCGCCGGCGAGGAACTCCATCGCGATGAAGAGCTGACCGGTGCCCTCGAGGTGGCCGAAGTCGATCAGCGACACGGTGTTGGGGTGCCGCAGTTGGCTGATGATGCGGGCCTCGTTGAGGAAGCGCCTGACCGCCTGCTCGTTCTCGGCGACCTCCTGCAGGAGCACCTTCAGGGCGACGAGCCGGCCGATGGGCTCCTGCCGCGCCTTGTAGACGTAGCCCATGCCGCCTTCGCCGACGCGGGCCAGCACCTGATAGCGGTCGTTGAGCAGCCGGCCGACCAGGGGGTCGGGCGGCTCAGCGTCATCGGGCGGATCAGCGTGGTCGTCCATGCACCCGGTATGCCACGCGCGCAGCCGTGCGGCCAGCCCATCGACTGGTCTCAGCGAACCGGGCTGCACACGCCGACGAAGGCGAAGAAGCTGTCGGCGAGGGGCGGCCGCTCCTCGAAGCCCGCGGGGGCCTGCAAACGGGCGCAGATCTGGTCCTCGGCGCAGACCGGCAGGCCGGGACCGCAGAGCGGCATGCACTGGCTGGCGGAGCGGCCCGCGAGGGGGTGCGGCTCGTCGCCGGTCCACACCAGATCGAAGAGCGCGTTCTGGGGGGCCTGCACGTTCTCCCACCCGGTGTGGATCGCGCAGGCCAGGCCGGGCTGGCAGTCGCTGGGCGCGCGGCAGGCGCTGAAGGGGCCCCCGCCGCCGGCCGGCGCGCACTCGAAGCCCTCGTAGGTGTGGCGGGTCACCTGCGCGTAGCAGCCCTCTCCGGCGGCGCAGGCGTCGGCGCCGGGCCGGCAGCCGCCCGCCGGGAACTCGGGCGCGGGGTCGACCGGCGCGCAGACGCCGCCCCGGTTCGGGCAGCCGAAGCCGAAGGCGCAGTCCCAGTTGGTGTAGGTGCACACGTTGCTGCAGAAGGGCGCGCCGTCGCCGGGATCGAGGCACGCCAAGGACTCGCCGCAGCCCGCGAGGTCATCGGCCGCGCAGGCCTGCCCGGCCACGCCGTCGCCCACCGGCGCGCAGCGACCGAAGCCGGGATCGTCGGCCACGGGGACGCACTGCAGGCCGTCGGCGCACACCAGGCACGCGTCGAAGCCGACCTCGCAGCTCTCAGCCAGGACCGAGCAGCGGTCGCCGGCCTGGGGGTGCGGCAGCGCCTCGGCGGGCGGCCCGTCGGGTGGGGCCTCGCCGCGCGGATCGTCTCGCTCGGCCGGCGCGTCGGGCGGCGCATCGGCCGGCGCCTGGTCTCCGTCGCCGGCGCCCTGCTCCTCGGCGCGCCGGTGATCGCGCAGCCCGTCCAGATCTACGTCCTCGCCCTCGGCGCAGACGACGATCGGCGCGCCGTCCCAGTCGAAGGCCGCTTGCTGGAAGGGGAGCTCGGGCGGGCAGTCGAAGCCGTTCTCGATGATGCCGCTGGCCTGCGCCCCGTAGACACAGACACGCTGGACGCCGGCGGTGCTGGCCTCGCCCCCGGGGCAGGGATCGGCGCCGTCGCCGCCCTCGCAGCCGACCAAGGGGGCGACGGCCAGCAGCGCGCCCAGGGCCAGCACGGTGGGCAGGGACAACAGGGTGCGCGGGATGGGCCGGCTGGGCCGGGCGGGGTTCGTCTTCATCGGTCGCTCTCCTCCCCGATCTTCTCGATCAGGCGGTAGGGGGCCCAGGTCACGGTGAACTCGACCTCGCGCGCGTCGGGGCGATCCGCCGCCGCCGCGTCGAGCGCCTCGAGGGTGGGCCAGATGTGCTCGTCGTACAGGGCGGCCAGGGCACCCTGGTCCTCGGGCCGCAGGCGCAGGGTCAGCACGCGGGCGAAGGCGGGCTGCTCGGGGCGAAAGAAGCGGGCGTAGACGGCCTGGGTCACACCGCCGAGCAGCTGGTCGAGGCCGTCGAGGCGGGCCCGCATCTCATCGCGCACGAGGCGTGTCGCGCCCCGCGCGGGGGCGAGGCGGCCGGCGCGGTCGCCCAACGAGACGACGCGGTCCGCGCTCAGGAGGGCGTCGACGGCGGCGCGCACCTCGTCGGGATCGTCAGGCAGCGTCTGGAGCAGCCGGGCCAGGCTCATCGGCTCTGCCCAGAGCGTGAACTCGATGCGGCGCCCCAGGGCCAAGGCACCCCCCTCGGTGAGGAAGCGCGCCTTGAGCCGCTTGGACAGCGAGGCCGCCAGGCTGGGGCTGATGTCGAGGCGCTCACCGATCTCGCGCAGCGTGAGCCCCCGATCGCGCAGCACCTGGAAGCAGGCCGTCTGCAGCAGGCGGCTCACGTCCTTGAGGGGCACGTCGAAGGCGCCGGCCAACCGCGCCGCCGCCATCAGCAGCGAGCGCGTCACACGGCGCGCCAGCTCATCCTCGGTGATGGGGGGATCGCTCGGGGTCATCCCGCTCTCCGCTCGTCGTTCGCGGTGAGTGAGACCCCGGGGGGCTACGGTTTATCCAAAAAAAAGATAAAAACGTCGAGTCGCGCTCAGGAGGCCTCGTCGGGCGGGTCCTCGTGCATGGTCGAGTCCTCGTCGGTGAGCGGGTCCTCGTCGGTGGGCGGGTCCTCGTCGGTGGGCGCGAGCGGCGCGTCGGCGTCGAGCGCCGGCGCGGTCCCAGCGGGCTCTCGCGGGTGCAGCCCGCTGCGGATGTGCAGGTCGCGCTGAGGGAAGGGGATCTGGACCCCGTTCTCGCGGAACGCCTTGTCCACCGCCATGTTGAGGTCGCTCAGCAGCCCCGGCAGGGTGCGGATGCGCTCCGACCAGACGTGCAGGAGGAAGTCGAGCGAGCTGTCACCGAAGCCCGTCATTTCGACCGTCGGCTGTGGCCACTTCAGCACGCCGGGGTGGCGGTGCGCGGCCTTGAGCATGAGGCGCCGAACCAGCGCGATGTCGCTGCCGTAGGCCACGCCCACGTTCACCTGCGCGCGCACGCGCTCGCTGTGGCCCAGCGTCCAGTTGATCACAGTGCCGGTCACGAACTCGGCGTTGGGCACGATGACCGACACCGCGTCGCGCGTGAGCAGGGTGGTCGCCCGCGCGCTGATCTCTTTCACCTCGCCGACGAGATCCCCCACCTGAATGAAGTCGCCCTTTCTGATGGGGCGCTCGAGCAAGATGATGAAACCACTGATGAAATTGCTCGCGATGTTCTGCAGGCCGAAGCCGATGCCGATGCCGATGACGCCGAAGACGACCGCCAGCGCGCCGAGGCCGATGCCCACCGAGGAGAGGCCGATCGCGAGGCCGGCGGCGATGACCGTGTAGCGCGTGATGGTGCCGAGCGTCTCGCGCACCCCGCGGTCGACCTCGAAGTGCTCGAGCAGCTCGCTGACGAAGGTCTGGATCAGCCGGCCTGCCCACACCGAGGCGAAGCCCCAGCCGATCAGCCGCGCCAGCGACCACGCCGAGACCGGGCGGTCCTGCACCACGAAGAGGGGCATGGTGGCCCACCCCAGGATCCCGGCGACGTCGAGCGACGCGTTCCAGATCCAGCGCGCCGCCAGCAACCCGGCGCCGCCCCAGACCAGCGCCAGGCAGACCAGGTAGAGCAACAGCGCGGCGTAGCGCCGAAGCGCGACCAGCCGGTGCTGCAACAGCGCCTTCGCGTCGACGTCGCCCGCGGTGTCGGTGGTCGGCTTCGCGTCCTCCTCACGCCCGTGCCCCGCCAGCTTGCGCGTCACCACGCCCAGCCATCGGCTGACGATCAGCATCAGCAGGGCCAGCACCGCCGACAGCAGCGACCGCCACGCGTACCACCCGAAGCCGCGCGCCTCGACCTCGAGCCGGGCCAGGTGAAAGTTGGCGATCTCGGCCAGGCGCTCGTCGGTGCCCAGCACCCACTCCTGCCGGGTGCAGAAGTCGGCCAGCTTGTTGTAGCTGGCCAGCATCGCCTGCTTGTTGGGCTCGAGGGCCGGCGGCGCGGAGTCCCCCCGCACGTCGTTCTGTTCGCGCCGCCAGCCGTCGCACCGCGTCTCGAGGTCGTCGAGCCGGCTCTGCATGCGCGGCTTCTCGAGGATGACCGAGAACTTCTCGAGGAACGACGCGTCCGGGCGCACCCCGGCCAGCATGCCTTCGAGGGCCTCGACGAGGTCGCGCCGGAAGCTGTCGCGCTGCAGCTTGAGCCGCTCGAAGACCAGCTCCTCGCTCAGCACCAGTTGGCGAACCTGGCGCACCCGTCCGTTGCCGAAGTTGGCCCCCTTGCCCGCGCTGCCCACCGTCACGGCGCCGCCCGCGGACCGGAGCTCGTCGAGCTGCTCCTGGAGGGCCGAGATGCTCTTCTGCCGCAGCGCCACCGATCGTTCGTAGATGTCGTGGGCGCGCTGAACGTCGGCCTCGGTGAGCGTGAGCCCCACGAGGTTCTTCTCGTAGGCGGCGCGCTTCTCGTCGAGGGCGCGGGTGGCCAGCGTCATCTCGAGGTCGAAGCGCCGCTCGCGGGTGGTGAAGAGCTGTTGCCGCAGCTCGCCCAGCTTGCTGGCGACCTCACCCAGATCGCGTCGCGCCGTCTCGTGCTCCTGCCGCAGGCGCTCGGACTCGCCGAAGCTGTCGAGGAAGGCGCTCCACGGCTCCAGGCCTTGGGGATCGAGGGGCCGCAGCGCGGGCAGCGCCCTGAGGGCGTCCTCGTCGTCGGCCTCGCCGTCGTCTTGATGAGCGTGCGCCTGGCGGTTGCGCGCGCGGGCCAGCGAGAGCTCGATCTCGGCCAGGTGAGCGTCGAGGCCGAGGTGCTCGGCGCGCTCCAGGCTCAGGGGCTGCTGGGTCTCGTCCTCGGCGGCCGCCTTGGCGTGGGAGCTGGACATCTGCTTGAGCAGCTCGTCGGACACCGCCAGGCCGGCGGTGATCTGGTTTCGCTCCTCGGAGTGGACGCGCAGCATGGCCGCGTAGACCTCGTCGAGGGCCTCGATGGCCTGCCTGAGGCCGTCGATCTCGTTGATCAGGCTGGGGTGGACGCTGGGCTCGGCGAAGCCCTCGTCCTGGATGGGCAGCACGGGCAGGTAGACGCGGCCATGTCGGTCGGGCGTGCCGGCCGGGGGCTCGGCGCCTGCGTCCGCCGTGGCGTCGCTCGCGCCGCCGTCGCCCACGCCGCCGTC
>CALBMW010001124.1 GCA_937896275.1 uncultured Myxococcales bacterium | reverse complement strand
CGCGTCGGGGCGCGGCCTACGCGCGTCGGCCTCGGGCATCGCGTCGTGGCCTGGCGACACGTCGGAGGGCGCGCCATCGACCGCAGCCCCGCGGTCGGGACCGACCACGGCGTCCACGGCGGCGTGAACCTCGGCCCCCGCGTCGAGCGCAGGCCCGGCGTCGGGCTCGACCGCGCCGTCCGGCACCGGCGGCAGGGGATCGGCGCACAGCGGCGCGGGGGTGGCGGCCTGGCCCTCGCACCGGCCGCCCGGAGGCAGCCCGGGGCAGAGGTGGCCGCAGCAGCCCGCGCCTCGCGTGTCGGGCGGGCAGCGCCAGCGGATCGCTTGCTCGTAGCGGTCCACCACCGCGCGCCAGGTGCGTCCGAAGTCGTCGCTGCGCCCGAGCACCCAGGGTCCGCCGAAGAAGATCTGCGTGCAGCCCCACAGGCGATCACTACCCGGCTGCCGCGTCAGGCAGCCCAGGTGGTCCACGGGGGTCGGCTCGGCCGCCCAGGTCTCCCCCCCGTCGTCGGTGCGACGTAGCCCTTCGAAGGGCGCCAGCAGCAGGCCCCGGCGCCCGGCCCGGTCGAACGCGAGGGTCAGCGGAAAGTCGGGGACCGACGTGATCTGCGCCCAGGACCGGCCCGCGTCCCGGCTGCGCAGCACGAGCGTCTCGGGGAACTGCTCGACCGCCGCGAAGAGCACCGAACCGTCGGCGGGCGACCCATCCAAGAGCTTGAAATCACTTGGGGTTCTAGCCTGTTGCGGCAGGCCGAGGCGGGCCCACGACCGACCCCCGTCGGAGGACGTGAGCAGGTCGAGCTCGGACAGCGCCCACAACCGCTCCGGATCGGCCGGGGATCGCACGAGCTGGCGGTAGCGGCCCCGCGCATCTTCGCCCGCCGGCGCCCACGCGCGGCCCGCCGTGGTCGTGAGGAAGATGTCGTTCATGCCGCCAAAGGCGTCGGTGACGACCACCGCTTCGCTCAGGCGGGACGGGTGAACGCTCGCCGCCCGCACCGACTGCGCTTCGAGCGGGGCCGGCGCGAGGTGAAAGGTGCAACCGCGGTCGAGCGTGAAGAAGGTGCCCTCCTCGGTCGAGATCAGCCAGCGCTCGCCGGCCGCGCCCAAGACGGCGATGGTGCGCACGCCCGCGCCGGGCGCGACGGCGTCCTCGCAGAGCCACTCGACGGAGCCGTCGGCGCCCCGCGCGTAGAGCCCCTGGTTGTCGGTCAGCGCCCAAACCGCCCCCGGGAGCTGCGCCGGGAACTCGATGCTCGACACCTGCGGTTGCCCCCCATGGGCAGCGGCTCGGCTCGACGCCAAGCCCATGGCCGCGACGATGGCCGCACTGCACCCTGCCTTCACCGGCGCCTCCCCCCGGGGCTCGACCATCGCCCCGATCGCCGCGCCAGCATGGTCCGCGACCGGCGGCCGGCGCCAGCCGAGCGAGCGCGCGCGTGCGCCAAGATCCCGCTCATGAGCCCAGCCAACGTCGCGCAGCGCCGTGCCGCCGCCCCAAGCCGGCCGGTGAAAGGCTCTGAAGCCCCGGGTGTTCCTGCAACGCCTCGCGCTGGCCTGGGCCGGCACCCCGGCGCTGTGCTCGGTCCGGATTTCGGGGGGCGGCGCCTAAAGGTGGACGCGCGTGGCATGGAGCCCCACACTGTCGCGTGACCCCGTCGTCGACGCGGGATGGCCCGATGGGAATATGCCCCGATGGGAAGATGCTCTTGAGCGCACGAACGTACCGCGTGTTGGTCATCGAGGATGATCCGGCGATCGCCGAGGTCATCCGCGCGCGGCTCGAGCAGGACAAGATCGAGGTCGAGATCGCGCGGGACGGTGCGGCGGGCGTCGAGGCCGCCGACCGGGCGCTGCCCGACATGGTGGTCGCCGACCTGCTCACCCCGCGCATGCACGGCTACGAGGTCATCCGCCGACTGCGTGCGTCGCCCGGCACCTGTCGCCTCCCGATCCTGGTGCTGTCCGCGCAGGCCTACCCGACCGATCAGCGCAAGGCTATGCAGATGGGGGCCGATGCCTTCCTCGCGAAGCCATTCGAGCTCGACGAGTTCAGCGCGACCGTGGGCCGCATGCTGCGGACGACGCGGGTTCGCTTCTGGGGGGTGCGCGGCTCGATCGCCACGCCGGGGCCCGACACGGTGCGCTACGGCGGGAACACGCCCTGCGTGACCATCGAGTCGGGCGATCATGAGCTCATCCTCGACGCGGGCACGGGGCTCCGCAAGCTGGGCCTGACGCTGGCCGCCGAGGCGCGGGGCAAGCCGCTCTCGCTCCACATGCTCATCACCCAT
>CALBMW010001123.1 GCA_937896275.1 uncultured Myxococcales bacterium | reverse complement strand
GTCGGTCTGCGCGGCCAGCGTCTCTGCGCAGGCGCGGTGGTGGGTCGTCGCTCGCCCGGCGCGCGAGGCCCGCCGCAGCAAGCTCTCGGTGAACATGCCTTGCTCGAAACGCCACCCACGCGAACCGTCGCTGCGGGCCCGCGCGAGGCGCACCGCCATGAGGGCGTCGAGCAGATCGGCCGACCGCGTTACCCCGACCCGCCAGCAGACGTCGGCCCACTCGCCCGGCCCGGGCGCGTGACCCAGGGTGGCCGCCAGCTCCAGGGCCACGCCGTCGTCGGCCGGTCGGCCCCGCAGCACCTGCGCCACGCGGGCGTCCCACACCGCTTGCAGATCGGCGGGCAGCTCCAGATCGGCGCCGACGCGCAGGCGGAAGCCCTGCTCCCCAGGCTCGAGCAGATCGCGCTGAACCCAGTCCCCCACGAGCTGCACGGCGAACTGGGGGTTGCCTGCCGAACGCTCCGCGAGGCGCGCTGCCAGCGGACCCTCGAGCCCCAGCAGCTCACGCACCAGGCGGGCGTGCTGTGCGGGCGGCAGCGGGCCGAGCTCGATCCGGCGCGCGTTCGGTCGCCTCATCATCGCGTCGAGCCGGGCCGCCTCGACGGTGCGCTCGGCCAGCGCCTCGCTGCGCGCGGTCAGCACGAACAGCACCGGGAACATCACCGCCGGCCCCCACGCCAGCACGTGCTCGACGAAGCCGATCGCGTCCGGGCCCCAGACGACGTCGTCGAGCAGCACCACGACCGCCCGCTCCGCGGCCACGGTCGCCAGGAAGCGGCGCAGCACGAGGTTGCGCTCGTCGGGGCCGTGGAGGCGCACGCGGCCCGTCGTGTCCTCGCCCCAGTCCGTGCGCAGCAGCGCGGTGAGGGCCCCTACGGTCGCGTCGCCGAGGGGAAGGTCGAGGTCGAAGGCGACCCGCCGCGCGATCTCGTCCGCGCTCAGTCCGACGGCGCGCAGCTCGCGGGCGACCATCGGCACCATGCCGTCGCCGGGCTCGGGCGTCGGCGCGTGTCGGGCGCGCATCAAGGTGGCCAGGCCCAACTCGTGGGCGCGCTCGCCGCACCACTCGGCCAGCCGGGACTTGCCCGTGCCCGCCGCACCCTCGATGAGCACCACGCCGGGCAGCCCGGTCTCGATCGCCGCCCGCAGCGCCAACCAGAGCGCGTCGCGCTCGGCCTCGCGCCCCACGAGCGGCACGCCGCGCAGGCCGAACAGCCCGAGGCCAGCGTCGCGCAGCGCGGCCGGCGGCACCAACGGGGTCGTCCGCCGCCAGTCCCCCATGCGTTGGGTGCGGTGCAGGATGACCGGCACGGTGACCTCGACGCTCGACTCGCGTGGCAGCGGTTCCGTTGGGGAGTCGCCCGGCGGCCGGGTGTCGACGTCCGTCCGATCACCGTCGGCCACGTCGACGGTCGGCTCGTAGGTCGCGGACGGCGGCGCGGCGCTCACCACGAGGGGCCACGGATCGCCTCCGATCGACGCCAGCGCGTCCGCCGCGTCCGCCGCGCACCGGGGGCGGCGCCGGGGATCCTTCGCCAGCAAGGCCTGCACCCACGTCCAGGCCCCGTCGGGCAGCTCGAGCGCGCGCGGCTGCTCCGGGATGGGCTCCTCGAGGTGCGCCATGAGCACCGCCAGCGGACCCGGACGCTCGTAGGGCGCTGCCCCCGTCAACAGCTGGTGCGCCACGCAGCCCAGCGCGTAGAGGTCGGTCCACGGACCCAGCATCCGCCAGCCGCCGCGCAGCTGCTCCGGTGACATGTAGTTGGGCGTCCCGGCGGCGCTGCCCGCCTCTTCGCCCGCCTGCGCGTGCATCGCGTGGGCGATGCCGAAGTCGGCCAGCTTGAGCACCGGCCGATGCGCGGCGCCGGCCACCAGCACGTTGCCGGGCTTGAGATCCCGGTGGATGATGCCGCGCGCGTGTGCATAGGCCAGGGCATCGAGCAGCCCCAGCAGCACGCCCTTCGCCACCGGCCAGGGGAGGGGCCGGCCGACGTCCGCCAAGGACCCCCACGCCGCCAGCTCCATCACCAGATAGGGGCTCCCTGCGGCGAGTCGCCCCCTGGAGGCGGTGGCGGCCTCGGCGCCGACCGTGCCGTAGTCGTAGACCGCCACGATGCCCTGATGGTCGAGCCCCGCCGCGGCGCGCACCTCGTCGCGGAAGGACTCGAGGATGTCGGGCCGCCGCGCGTGCGAGCCGGTCAGCACCTTGGCCGCGACCGGGAGACCCTCGCGACGGTGCACGCCGCGCCAAACGGCCCCGAAGCCGCCCTGCGCGAAGCGCTCGGACAGCGCGAAGGGGCCGAGGTGGATGGGCGACGGGGGGCTCACGCCCGCACGGTAGCCCATGCGCGCGCCCGCGTCGCTACCTCAGCCGACGGCCCAACAGGTCGTGCGCCAGCCCGTACACGAGGTGCGCGATGGCGGGATCGTAGCGGTGGCCCTCGTCGCGCATGAACGCGTGCTGCCCGTTGAACTCGTGCCAGGTGAAGTTCACGCCGGCGGCCGTCATCGAGTCGTAGACCAGCCGCCGGCCCTCGGCGGGGACGTGGGGATCCTGCCGGCCCCAGATCATCAGCATCTCGCCCTTGATGTCGCCCATGCGGTCGAGCGAGTCGTCGTGCGTGCCCTTGCCCAGGCCCCGCTTGTGAATGTCGGTGGCGTAGAAGCAGACCCCCGCCTCGACCTCGGGGTTCATGGCGGCGCGGAACGCGAGGTGACCCCCGATGCAGATGCCCAGCGTGCCCAGGCGCCCGGTGCAGGCCGGGTGGTCCTTGAGGAAGCCCAGGGTGGCGCGCGCGTCGGCGTCGTAGCTCGCGAGCTCCTTGGTGGTCTTCAGCGCGTTCCCGCGCTCGGTGCCCGCCTTGTCGTAAGCCAGCGCGACGCCGGGCGCCTCGAACTCGTGGTAGATGTCCGGCAGCGCGACGACGAAGCCCTGCCCGGCGATCATCGCGGCGGTGCGCGCGATGGGCCCCGTGACCTGGTAGATCTCCGAAAACATGAGGACACCCGGGTACTTACCGTTGCCCGCGGGACGCACCACGTGGACGCGCATGGGGCCGTACGGGGTCTCGAGATCGGCGTGCTCGGGCTCGCGAAGGGTCATCGGGCGGACTCCTGACTGCAGGTGAAGGACGCCGGGTGAGGGACGCCGGGTGGAGGGCCGCCGGCAGTCTACACGGCAGGCCGTCCGGCGGGCAGATCGAAGGGGGCCGCTGCGACCCGCCGGGGCTCCGCCTGCGCGCGGGGCGCCCTCGTGCGGCGCGCCCTCGTGCGGCGCTGTCGCGTCACGCCGTCCGTGGCACGGTCAGAAATCGTCTTGACAGGTCGCCCTGTTCGAAATACGCATTGGCGTACCAGTTTACTTTTTCGGGGGAGACGAGCCTTGAACCACCCGCGCCGCGTCGACTGTTGGCAGATGGTGGCCCCAGGTGAGCCGATGGTCCCGGCCACCCGCACCCTCGGTGAGATCTCGCCGGACGACGCCGTCATCGAGGTCGCGGGCTGCGGCGTCTGCCACACGGACCTCGGCTTCCTCTTCGGCGGCGTGCGCACGCGTCAGCCGCTGCCCCTGACCCTCGGCCACGAGATCAGCGGCCGCGTCGTCGAGGGGCCGCCCGCGCTGCTCGGACGCGCCGTGGTGGTGCCCGCGGTCACGCCCTGCGGCACTTGCGCCGCGTGCCTCACGGGCCGGGGCGCCATCTGCCGAAAGCAGTACTTTCCCGGCAACGATGGCCACGGCGGCTTCGCGTCGCACGTCGTCGTCCCGGCGCGCGGCCTGTGCGTCGTGGACGAGGCCGCCCTGGCGGGCGCCGGCCTCGATCTCGCGGATCTCGCCGTCATCGCCGACGCCGCCACCACACCCTATCAAGCCATCGTCAACGCGGGCGGCCTGGCGCCGGGCGACCTCGCCATCTTCGTCGGCGCCGGCGGCGTGGGCACCTTCGGCGTCCAGATCGCGCACGCCCTGGGCGCCGCCGTCGTGGCCCTCGACGTGGACGCCGCGCGGCTCGACGCGCTGGCCGGCCACGGCGCCGATCTGTGCCTCGACGCGGGCGGCGATCCCCGCGCCCTCCGCACCGCCATCACCGACTTCGCCAAGGCGCGCGGCCTGCCCCGCGCGGGCTGGAAGATCTTCGAGACCTCGGGCCACCCCGCCGGACAGACCCTGGCCTTCTCGCTGCTCACCTACGGCGCTCACCTGGGCATCGTCGGCTACACCATGGCCAAGGTCGAGGTGCGCTTGAGCAACCTGATGGCCTTCGACGCCACGGCCCGCGGAACCTGGGGCTGCCTGCCCGAGCATTACCCGGCCGTGGTCGACCTCGCCCTGCGCGGCGCCATCGCCGTGACGCCCTTCGTCGAGCGTCGCCCGCTCAGCAGCATCAACGAGACCTTCACCGCGCTCAACGCGCACGCGCTCCGGCGTCGCCCGGTGCTGGTGCCCGACTTCGCCGCCCCCGCGACGGGCGGCAAGGAGAATCCCTCGTGACTGACACCCGGATCACGGACTTCGCCGACCACGACCTGGTCGCCGGCCATCGCTTCGACCGCCAGGTGCGCTACGAACTCCGCCCGGTGCACGCCCCCGACGGCTCCGTTGCCGAGGGCCTGTACCAGGCCTGGATCACCCTCGACAACGTCACCCAGCACAACAGCTACACCACCGATATGGCGAAGGACGTCATTCACGCCTTCCGCGCAGCCTCGAGCGCGCGCGACGTGGTGGCCGTCGTCTTCACCGGCGCGGGGGAGGCGGCCTTTTGCACGGGCGGAAACACCAAGGAATACGCGGAGTACTACGCCGGCCGGCCGGAGGAATATGCGCAGTACATGCGCATCTTCAACGACATGGTCAGCACCATCCTGCTCTGCGACAAGCCGGTCATCTGCCGCGTCAATGGCATGCGAATCGCGGGCGGGCAAGAGATCGGAATGGCCTGCGACTTCTCGGTGGCGAGCGATCTGGCGCGCTTCGGTCAGGCCGGCCCCAAGCACGGCTCCGCGCCCGACGGCGGCTCCACCGACTTCCTGCCGCTCTTCGTGGGCATCGAGCAGGCGATGGTCAACGGCTCGCTCTGCGAGATGTGGAGCGCCCACACCGCGCAGCGGCTCGGCCTGCTCACCGAGGTGGTGCCGGCGCTGAAGGTGGACGGCGCCTTCGTGCCCAACCCGCTCGTCGAGACCGATCGCTGGGTCGACCAGGGCCGCGTCGTCTTCGGCGAGCCCAAGGAGGGCGCGGCCCTCGCTGAGGGCAAGGCGCTCCTGCGCCGCGGCGTGGTCGACCTGACCCTGCTGGATCGCGCCGTCGACGCCATGGTCACCAAGATGCTGATGACGATGCCCGGCTGTCTCACCAAGACGCTCCAGTCGCTGCGCAAGCACAAGCTCGAGCACTGGGACCGCAACAAGGAGTCCAACCGCGCCTGGCTCGCCCTCAACATGATGAACGAGGGGCGCACCGGCTTCCGAGCGTTCAACGAGGGCCCGCGCGGACGTCGCGAGCCCAACTACATCCTGCTGCGGCAGAAGCTCGCGCGCGGTGAGTCCTGGGGTCCCGAGCTTATCGAGTCGGTGCTGCCGAAGGCTGCATCCGGCGCCGAGCCCGGCTGAGCGGCGGCGTCGATGGACTACCTGATCCGAACGCTCACCTCGGAGGATCTGGACGCCGTGGCGGCCATCTACGCGGCGCACACCGCGGCCACCCCCCCGGCGACCTGGCGAGCGCGCCTGTCGAGCCTGCTGACTGGCAGTGGCGCGACCGTGGCCCTGGTCGCGGCGCTGCCCGCGACCGATGGCGTCGCCGGCGGATCGGACCAGGGAGCGGATCAGGTCATCGGCTATCTGGTCGGCGAGGTGCGGAGTTGGGAGTTCGGATCGCCACCGGCGGGCTGGATCTTCGCCCTCGCCGTGGCGCGGGAGCATCAGGACCGAGGCGTCGCGCGGCGCCTCGCCACCGAGGCGGTGCAGCGTTTCCGCGCGCTGGGCGTGTCGACGCTCCGCACCATGGTCCGTCGCGACGACGTGGACGTGCTGCGCTTCTTCCGTGGCGCGGGCTACGTCGCCGGCCCCTATACAGAGCTCGAGCTCGATTTGGAGAACCTGTAGCGCGCTTCGACCCAGGCGCGCTGCATCCAGGAGGGCATGATGAACCAGTCCAAGGTCGAAGCGACGCACCGCGCCGAGGGCGCCGTGCTTCACCTGCTGCTCGACGCGCCACGCGCGAACATCCTCGACGACGCTCTGCTGCGGGGTCTCTCCGGGGCCCTCGAGCGGCACCTGCGCCCCGACGTCAAGGTCGTCGTCTTCGAGGGGGTGGGGCCCAACTTCTCGTGCGGCGCGAGCGTGGCCGAGCATCGGGCCGAGCAGGCCCCGGCGATGCTGGCGCGCTTTCACGGACTGTTCCGGCAGCTCGCGGCCCAGGCCGTGCCGACCGCCGCCCTGGTGCGCGGCTATTGCCTGGGCGGTGGGCTCGAGCTCGCGAGCTGGTGCACCTGGGTGGTGGCCACGCCCGACGCGAGCTTCGGCCAGCCGGAGATCAAGCTGGGGGTCTTCCCGCCCATGGCGTCGCTGCTGCTTCCGTGGCGCGTCGGCGCGGGGCCGGCCCTCGACCTGTGCGTCTCGGGGCGGACCATCGGCGCCATCGAGGCGCACCGGCTGGGGCTCGTCAGCGCGGTGGCCGAGGATCCATCGGCCTGGTGGCAGGCCTTCTTCGCGGAGCACATCGCCGCCACGAGCGCCGCGGCGCTGCGCTTCGCCGAGCGCGCGGCTCGCGTCGGTCTGCAGGCGACGCTGGACGCTCACCTGCCCGCGCTCGAGCGGATGTATTGCGACGAGTTGATGAAGACACACGACGCCAATGAAGGCATCGCGGCCTTCCTCGAGAAGCGTCCGGCCCGCTTCCTCGACCGCTGACGCCACGGGGGAGTTCGGGGGCTGCGCCGGGGGGGACGCCGGGGTCTGATTCGGGGGCCTCGTCAAGGGACGTGAATCCGCCGCGCGATCAAGGTGATCGGCGCGCGCGTTGCGAGTGGGACCGACACAGGATCGTTGGGGCGGGGAGAGATCGATGTCGACGAGTGAGTCCGAGGTCAAGGTCATCGTGGAGCGCTGCGAGGCGCTCTACCACGATGTCGATCTGCAGGCCGTGGTGGACTGGAAGGCCCGCACCGGGCGCGCCGCCATCGGCTTTCTGCCCATCTACGTCCCACGCGAGATCATCGACGCGGCCGGCATGCTGCCGGTGGGGATGCGAGGCGGCGGCGACCAGATCGAGATCATCCGCGGCGACGCCTACTTTCAGAGCTATATCTGCCAGATCCCGCGCAGCACCATCGAGCTGGGCCTGACCGGGCGCCTCGACGCGCTCGACGGCGTCCTGTTCCCTTCGATCTGCGACGTCATCCGCAACCTGTCGGGCATGTGGCAGCTGCTGTTCCCCGAGAAGTACGCCCGCTACCTGGACGTGCCGCAGAACTTCGACTCGGCGGTGGGCGGCGTCTTCTACCGCCGCGAGCTCGAGGGGCTGCGCGACGACCTCGAGAAGCTCGGCGGCAGGCCCATCGACGCCGACGCGCTGCGAGCGTCCATCGTGCGCTACAACGCCAACCGGCAGGCGCTGGAGCGACTCATGACGCTCCGACGCGAGGCGCCCTGGACCGCGCCCGCCGACGAGTCCTATCTGGTCATCCGCGCGGGCGATCTGCTGCCGGTCGACGAGCACACCCAGCTGATCGACGACTATGTCGCGGCGGCGCAACGGGCCCACGCCGAGGGGGCGCGTCCGATGCGCGACCGCACCCCGGTCGTCATCTCCGGCGCCTTCTGCGAGCAGCCGCCCCTCCCGCTCATCCGAACGCTCGAGCGCGCGGGCTGCTACGTCGTCTGGGACGACATGACGCTCGGCGCGCGCTGGCTCACCGCCGACGTGTCGACCGAGGGCGATCCCCTGCTCGCGCTGTCCGAAGCGTTCCTGCACCACTCGACGCCCACCGCGTCGGTCTATGAGCCCGGGGCGCACAAGGGGCAGCCCCTCTGCGATCAGGTGCGACGCTGCGGTGCAGAAGGGGTGATCTTCGCGGCGCCCAGCTTCTGCGACCCGGCGCTGCTCGACCAGCCCATGCTGCAGCGGGCCCTCGACCGAGCGGGCATCCCTTGGACCGCCTTCAAGTACGCAGAAAATCTGGGACAGTTTCAGGTCATCCGCGAGCAGGCCGGCACCTTCGCGGACTCGATCCGCCTCTGGAGTGAGCAGGGGACGGAGCAGGCGAGCGAGCAACGGAGCGAGCGGCGACACGAGCAGGGGAAGGCCCTCGAGAGCAGCCGGGGGAACGGCGAGCGACCCGGGGCGACCAGCGAGCAGGGGAGCGATCACGCATGAGCGACTCGAGCGACACCGAGAAGGCCGTCGCCGCCCACGCGGGCAGCGGCAAAGACGACTCCATGGAGAAGCAGAAGGCCATGACGGCCGACCACTTCCGCGCGCTCACCCGGGCTCGCGAGGAAGGAAAAAAGGTCGTCTACACCTTCGTGCCCGGCAACCTGACCGAGCTGATGCACGCCTTCGACGTCCTGCCGGTCTACCCCGAGATCAACGCCCTGCAGTCGGCGATGCGGCAACGCTCGGCGCAGTTCATCGGCGAGGCGGAGCGTTCGGGACACTCCGAGGACGTCTGCACCTACGTCAAGTGCGACCTCGGCATGATCAAGAACGGCAACATCGGTCCCACCGGCGAGAAGCTGCCGCCCCCCGATCTGCTGCTGCTCAGCTACACCGGCTGCTTCACGTTCATGAAGTGGTTCGAGCTGCTGCGTCAGGAATACGACTGCCCCGTCGTGATGCTGCACACGCCCTATCAGAGCGAGGGGCGCGTCACCGACAACATGCGGCAGTACATGGTCGATCAGCTCCGCAACGAAGTCATCCCTGCCTTCGAGCGGCTGACGGGGAAGACCTACGACGAGGACCGCCTGCGCGAGTGCCTCCGCAAGTCGGCCCGGGCCGAGGACGACATGGTGGCGGTGCTCGAGTCGGCCAAGCATCGTCCCTCGCCCATCGACGCCTACTTCGGGGGTGTCTACTACATCGGTCCGATGTTCACGGCGTTTCGCGGGACGGACGCGGCGGTGGACTATTACTCGACGCTCCGGCGCGAGATCGACGCCCGCGTGGCGCAGGGCCTCGGTCCCATCACGCCCGAGGGCGAGATGGGGCCGGAGCGTTATCGCCTGGTCGTCGAGGGGCCGCCCAACTGGACCAGCTTCCGCGAGTTCTGGCGCATGTTCGCCGAGGAGGGCGCGGTGGTGGTGGCCAGCAGCTACACCAAGGTGGGTGGCGTCTACGACCTGGGTTTCCGCCACGACCCCGAACACCCGCTCGAGACGCTCGCCGACTATTGCCTGGGCTGCTACACGAATCGCAGCCTGCCGCAGCGCATCGATCTGCTCGAGCAATACATGAACGACTACTCGGCCGACGGGCTGCTCATCAACTCGGTCAAGAGCTGCAACAGCTTCTCGGCCGGGCAGCTGCTGATCCTCCGGCAGATCGAGGCGCGCACCGGGCTCGCCGGTGGCTTCATCGAGACCGATCTGGTCGACCCTCGCTACTTCTCCGCCGCCAACGTCAAGAACCGCATCGAGAGCTACCTGCAGATGATCGACCAGAAGCGTCAGCAGAGACGACAGTCCCTGGGCGGGTCGGGCGGTTCACCCCCTCCGCCCGGCAGCACACCCCTGTTCTCGCCGGGCGCCGAGGGTCAGCCATGAGCGGCACGCTGAAGGTCCACGTGGGCGTCGATCTGGGCAGCACGACGACCAAGGCGGTCGTCCTGGACACTTCGGGTGAGATCCTCGGGCGAGGCATCACCAACAGTCGCAGCAACTACGCCCTGGCCTCCGAGATCGCCCGTGAGGAGGCGCGGGTGAGCGCGCGCTTCGCCCTGCTCGATCGGGCCCTGGCCGCCGACGATCTGCTCGCGACCGACGCGGACCGATTCCGCAACCGGCTGCTCACCCTCTTTCGGCAGCGTCAGCACGTGACCCAGCTGGGTCGGCTGCGCGAGGTCTCCCTGGCCGAGGCGCACGCCGACCGCGTCAAGCACATCCGCGACGGCCTGCTCGGCCGGCTGCGCGACATCTTCGATGCGCTCGAGCGGGACGCCAACGCGCCCAGCATCGAGACCATGCTCGCCAGCGAGAAACGGAGCAGCGACTTCTTCCGCGACCGGGCGGGCAGCGCCTTCAGCCGCCTCGCCGAGGCGAGCGGCGCCTCCTGCAGCGGGGCGGGCGGATCCTCCGTCTGCGGCGAAGGCAAGCGCACGCACGTGACCTTCGACGATCTGATGGGCATCTTCGACAAGGCCATCATCCAGGTCGAGAACACGCCCATCGACCTCACCTTCGAGGGCAACATCCGCGACGCCCTCGACGCCTGTACGCACGGCCTGCCCGAGGCTCTCCGCGAACGCTTCCGACGCGCGGTGGACACGGTGGTGGGGCGAAGCATCGAGGAGGTGCGAACCGTCGGGACGGGCTACGGTCGGCAGACGCTGCCCTTCGACCGGCGCGACGTGCGCAGCGAGATCCTCTGCCACGGCCTCGGGGCGCACCGTCAGTTCCCGACCACGCGCACCGTCCTCGACATCGGTGGCCAGGACACCAAGGCCATTCAGGTGGACGGGAGTGGCATCGTCACGAGCTTTCAGATGAACGATCGGTGCGCGGCGGGCTGCGGGCGCTACCTGGGCTACATCGCCGACGAGATGAGCCTGGGCGTGCACGAGCTGGGGCCCTTGGCCATGAAGTCCACGCGGCGGGTGAAGATCAGCAGCACCTGCACGGTGTTCGCGGGCGCCGAGCTGCGCGATCGGCTGTCGCTCGGCGACCGGCGCGAAGACATCCTGGCCGGCCTGCACCGCGCGATCATCTTGCGCGCGATGGCGCTGCTGGCGCGCTCGGGCGGTATCGAGGAGACCTTCACCTTCACCGGCGGGGTCGCCAACAACGCGGCCGCGGTGAAGGCGTTGCGGCAGCTGGTTCAGGAGAACTACGGGGAGCGGACGTTGAACATCTCGCCGGGGTCGATCTACACCGGCGCGCTCGGCGCCGCGCTCTTTGCTCAGCGGGGGGAGGACGACGAGGCGCGGCCCGGTCAGGAGGTGGCGGCATGAGCGGCAGCACGGGCGCGCACGATGCATTCGAGGGTGGGGCCATCCTGTCCGCGGGGATCGACGTCGGCAGCAGCTCGGTCAAGGTGGCCGTGATGCGTTCGCCTCGCCACTCGGGCCGGGCCCGCGAAGGCGCGGAGGTGTTGTCGACGCACATCGAGCGGCTGCGTCGCAGGGATCCGCTGCAGGTGGTCGACGTGGCCTATGCCGAGGCGCTGCGGGGCGCCGAGCTCAGCCCCGAGGCCATCGACTACGTCGCGACGACGGGCGAAGGCGAGCACGTCGAGTTTCGCACGGGCCACTTCTATGGCATGACCGCGCACGCCCGGGGGGCGCTCTTCATCGATCCCGAGGCGCGCGCCGCGATGGACGCTGGCGCGCTCCACGCGCGGGCCGTCAAGTTCGACGAGGGCGGCCGCGTGCTCGGCTACCGCATGACGAGCCAGTGCGCCTCGGGGACGGGGCAGTTTCTCGAGAACATCGCGCGCTACCTGGGCGTGACGCTCGACGAGGTGGGGCCCCTGTCGCTCGGCGCGAAGCGTCCCGAGAAGGTGTCGAGCATCTGCGCCGTGCTGGCCGAGACCGACGTCATCAACATGGTGTCGCGTGGCATCGCGCTGGCCGACATCCTGGCGGGCATCCACGAGTCGATGGCGGGGCGCTTCGCCAAGCTGCTGCGGGCGGTGAAGGTGACCGGCCCGGTGCTCCTGACGGGCGGGCTCGCGGCAGACGAGGGGCTGCTCGAGGCCACGCGCGAGGCCGCGGTCGCCGCGCGGTTGACGGGGATCGAGGTTCGGAGTCATGCGCTGAGCGTCTACGCGGGCTCGCTCGGCGCCGCCCTCTGGGGGGCCTTCCGGCACGAACGCCTGCTGGCGCGGCGCGGGGCGATGGGCGCCCCGTCCGCTGTCTCGGCGGGCGCGCTCGAGATGGCATAGGAGGCGGAGCATGTTCCTCAACAAGGCGTCGCGCTTCGGCCTGTACGCCGTCGTGCAGATGGCGGGCACCGACGAGCGCGTGACCGCGGCGCATGTGGCGCGCAGCTTCGACATCTCCGAGAACCATGTGGCCAAGGTGCTGCAGCAGCTCGCGCGCGCTCACATCATCCGGAGCGTGCGCGGCGCCGGCGGCGGCTACGTGCTGGCCCGCGATCCCGGCGCGCTCACGATGCTCGAGATCGTCGAGTGTCTGGACGGTGCGTTCTTCGATCCTTGCGCGGGCTGTGCCTTGCGCCACGATGAGGGTGATTGCGCCCCCCACGCTGCGGCGTGTGCCATCCAGCAGGTGTTGCACGAGCTCAACGAGCAGGTCTACTACACCATGAAGTCCGTGACGATCCGAACGCTCGCGCGCCAGGGCGCGGTCCGGGGGCTGCAGTTGCTGGAGCCCCGGGGCGACCTCGGGTCGAAGGCGGGCTGAGCGTTCGGCTGGGGAGCGTTCGGCTGGTGAGCACTTCGCGCACCCAACGGATTCAGTGCACGTAATAGATGTTGTCCGGGGCGCGGTACATCATGTGCGGGCGCCCCTGGGCGTCGAGCGCGAGGGTCGGGTAAGAGGCGCTGCCGAGGTGCTCGCCCACGGTCCAGGTATCTCCCGTGCGCACAGCGTAGCGCAGCGCCGCGACGCCGCCGGCGGTCTGCGCCGCGTAGAGCACGTGGACGCGCCCCAGGGTGTCCACGGCGATGGCGTTCTCGCGGCCGGTGTTGCCGTCGGCGTCGACCACCTGTTTGGGCCAGCCGAACTGACCCTTCGAGGCGAGCATCAGGACGCGGTCGCTCTCGTTGCGGTAGGCGATGTGGGCCATGCCCTCCGCGTCGAAGGCCAGGCGGCTGGAGGCGCCCACGTCGTCGAACTCGAAGTCGACGTTGTCGGTGAGCCAGAAGGCGGCGGAGCGATGGGCGTAGGCCAGGCCCGTGAGCGTGTCGTTTCGATAGGCTATGCCCGGTAGCCCGGTGGTCGGCGAGAGGGCGATCGAAGCGTAGGTGCCCTGCCCGGCCGCGGCGTCGCCGAGCGTGATGATGTCCCAGCCGTCGGGGCCGCGCGTGGCGTAGCCGAGGGTGCGGCCGGAGGGGCGGTGGAAGGCAATGTGGGGCACCCCCTGGGGCGTGACCGCGATCGAGGCGTGGGTGCCCGTGTCGCCCGCCTGCTCCACCGGCTCGATCACCCAGCCCTGCCCTGCGTCGTGGGCGTACTTCAGGTCGCGGTTCTCGTTGTCGCGGTAGGCGACGTGCGGGTGGCCGGCGGCGTCGAGCGCGAGCGAGGCGTACTGGCCGACGTCGGCGGTGTCATCGACGGTCTCGATGGCCCAGCCGGCGGCCCCGCGCACGCCGTAGACCAGCGCGTGGATCCTCGAGTCGTGCCACACCGCGCGGGGCCGGCCGTCGGGGTGGATCGCGATGGAGGGCCAGCCACCGCCGGGCTGCCCGGGGCCCGCCTGCACCGGCTCGAGCACGAAGGGGCAGCAGCCGTCGACGCAGGGGAACTGGTCGGCGGCGCAGGTGGCGGCGACGCAGGTGGCGCCCGCGCACCGCGTCGTGGCGGCGGTCCCTGGGCACGGGGCGCACGCGCCCTCGCACAGCAGGAAGCCTTGTTCGCAGCTCAGCGCGCACCCACCGCCCAGGCAACTGGCCTCACCGTGCGCGTCGGTGGCGCACGCCGCGCAGGCCGCCCCACACGCGGTCGCGTCGTCATCGGGCACGCAGTCGGGGCCGCAGCGGTGGAAGCCGTTGAGGCAGCGAATGCCGCACACCCCGCCTTCCTCGCAGCTCGCGCTCGCGTTCTCGATTGTGGGACAGGCCCGGCAGTCGGGCCCGCAGGCGGTCGGCTCGCGGTCGTGAGCGCAGTGGCCGTCGGGGCAGAGGTGGTAGCTGTCGCGGCACACGAGCGACTCACAGCGGTCGCCGTCGCAACGGGCCTCGAGGTTGCCGCCGCCGCACGCGGCGCAGGCTTCGCCGCACGCCAGGTAGTGCTGCGGCTGACACGAGATGCCGCACACGCCGTCGACGCACGTGCGCGAGCCGTTGCGCGGCGAGGGGCAGGGCGTGCATCGATCGCCACAGGTGGAGGTGCTGTCGTCGTCCACGCAGCGGCCGTCGCAGGCGTGCTGTCCGGGGCGGCAGGTCAGCGCGACGCACTGGTTGCCGTTGCAGGTGTAGTCGCGGGCGCCGGGCTGGCTGCAGCGGGCGCACGCGCCGCCGCAGAAACGGTAGCCGGGGTCGCAGGTGACGGCGCACTCGCGGTCCTCGCACACCGCGTTGCCCGACGCGGCGCCGACGCAGGGGTCACAGCGGTGACCGCAACTCTCGGCCGCGTCGTCGGAAAGGCATTGGTCGCCGCACGCGTGGAAGCCGGCGCGGCAGACGACCCCGCAGGTGCCCGCGTCGCAGATCGCGCGGCCGTCTTGGGGCTCCGGACAGGGGCCGCAGCGGTCGCCGCAGGTCGCCTCGGCGTCGTCCGGTGCGCAGCGGCCGCCGCAGGCGTGAAAGCCGGCGTCGCAGTCGGCGCGACAGGACCCCGCGGCGCAAACGGCGCGGCCGTGATCAGGGGACGGGCAGAGCGCGCAGGCCTCGCCGCAGGCGGCGGGATCGTCCTCCGGTCGGCAGCCGCCCGCGCAGGCGTGGAGCCCGGGATCACACCCGCAGCGCCCGCGCGCTTCGTCGCACCGCCCGCCCTCGCCGCAGCCATCACCGCAGGTGCCGCCGCAGCCATCCGGGCCGCAGTCGCGCCCCGCGCATTGGGGTGGGCAGACGCATTGCCCGGCCTCGTCGCACAGATCTCCGCCCGCGCAGGCGCCACAGGCGAAGCCGCAGACCGGATCCGGTCCGCAGGCGCGGTCGCCGCACCGCTGGGCGCAGGGGCAGGTCGCGTCGGTGTTGCCAACGCTCGCGAAGTCGCCGGTGACGCTCAGCGTCCCGAGCTCGACGCTCAGCTCGCGTCCGTCCGCGCGCCGCAGCAACGCGCCACCTCGGAAGCGCACGGTCACCGCGCCGATGCACGACGACTGGGCCGTGCGGTCCGGCACGCGGGCCACGAAGTCGAGGCCGGACGTGCCGCCCGCGAGCACGTAGTCCCCCTCGTCGGCGTCCGACCAGCCCGGGCAGAAGCTGTCGGCGGACAGGTGCGCCTCGGTCAGGGCGAGCGGGTGAGTGTCGACGCTGGTGTAGGTGAGCGTCAGCTCGCAGCCGAGGTTGGCCTTCCGCAGCGTGAACCGCGCGGCCACGACGCAGCCGTCCTCGTCTGCGTCGATGTCGAGCTTGTGTTCCACGCGCGCGTCCACCGGTTCGCCGGTGAAGTCGACGTCCGAGACATCGTTTCGCAGCGCGCCGCTCGCCACCGGTGGTGCGTCGCAGGTGCCGCGCTGGGCCACCTGCGCGTCCGGGGCGCCGCCATCGCTCCGGCCCCCGCCGCCGCCGGTCGTGGCGTCGGTCGGGGCCGTGGTGCCCTGCTCGGAGCCGCTCGGCTGGCAGGCGCTCAGGCCGAGTAGAAGGCAGGCCATCGGTCGCGAGAGTCTCATCACACCACCGCCGTTCCGAGCGTCGCCCGACTGGGGTCGCGTTCGGGATTTGTAGCACGACACCCGGGGCCGGGGCAGCGGCGGCGGTTCGTGCGGCCGCTCGCCATGATTCGCGCGACGTCGAGTGCAGCCGCGCGCGGATCGGCTACTCTCGGCGCGAAGCGAGGGGTAACCGATGTCATTGGGGCTGATCGTGTCGGGGCCGGGGTCGTCGGGGCCGGGGTCGCGTCGGGGCCGGGGTCGCGGGGCCGGGGTCGAACATACTCACTTGTCACTTGCGTCGTGCTCGTAAGTGAGAAGTGA
>CALBMW010001122.1 GCA_937896275.1 uncultured Myxococcales bacterium | reverse complement strand
CGCAGAATCTCGGTGTAGGCGGTGCCCCACTTCACGTCGGCGGCCTCCGAGAGCGCGATCTCGCCCCCGTTGGGCGCCCGCAGCACCAGCCGCTCGAAGCCGGCCAGTGATCGACGGTCGGCTTCGGGCAGGCGCACCATCACCCGCACCTCGTCGCGGCCGCGTTGCTGCCGCAGGGCCTCGGCGCCGTAGAAGGCGCTGCGCACCTGGCGCGCGAGGTCCGACTCGGTCAGCCCCATGGCCCGCGCCGTGGGACGCAGGGTGATGTCGAGCTGGGGCTTGCCGTCGGTGAACCCGTCGTTGATGTCGTCGGTGCCCGGGAACTCGGCCAAGGCCGCCGCCAGCCGCGCCGAGGCCACCTTCAGCACCTCGACGTCCCGGTGCTGCAGCTGGACGTCGATGGGCTTCCCGCCGCCCGTGCGCAGCTCGGACGTGACGGTGAGGCGATCGAGGCCCACCAGCCCCTGACACTCGATGCGCAGCTCGCGCGCGATGAGGTTGGCCCCGACGTCGCGCTGGTCGCTCCGCACGAGGTTCACCGCGATCGACAGGATGTTGCTGCCCGAGGCGCCCGGCTGACCCATCGCGCCGCCGCTCGACATGCCCTCGCCGACCTGGGCGATGATGCCCCGGCTGATGGTGTCGCCGCCGTAGCGCGCCAGCACGCGCTCGACCGCCCGCAGGATGGCGTCGCGCATGCCGATGGTCTCGCTGACCGGCGCCCCGACGGGCAGGACCGCCTCGATGCGCACCAGATCGGACTCGACCTTGGGCATGAAGGTGCGGTCGATGTGGCCGCCGCCGATGACCCCGAAGGCGATCAGCAAGGTGGCGGCCGCGAAGGCGAAGGTCAGGTAGCGCCAACGGGTGAGCCCGCGCAGCACCGGCTGGTAGACCGCTCGGACGAACCACTCCAGGGCCAGGCCGATCTTCGAGCGCTGATGATGGAACCAGCCGCGCAGCCCGGTCGTGACGCCGGCCGGGCTGTGGGCCAGGTGCGCGGGCAGGATCAGCAGGGACTCGACGAGAGAGATCATCAGCACCGCGATCACCACCGCGGGGATCACGCGGAAGAACTTGCCCGAGACGCCCGGCACGAAGAACAGCGGCGAGAAGGCGGCGACGGTGGTGAGGACCGCGAAGACGACCGGGACCGCGACCTCCTGGCTGCCCTTCACGGCGGCGTCGAGGAAGGTGAGGCCCCGTTGTCTGAACTCGAAGATGTTCTCGCCCACGACGATGGCGTCGTCGACGACGATGCCGAGCGTCACGATGAAGGCGAACAGCGAGATCATGTTCACCGACACGTCCATCGTGGGCATCAGCAGGAAGGCGCCCATGAACGAGATCGGGATGCCCAGCATGACCCAGAAGGCCAGGCGCAGCTCGAGGAAGGCCCCCAGGCAGAGGAACACGAGCACGAGGCCGAACTTGGCGTTGCGCAGCAGCAGATCCACGCGGTCGCGGAACATCTCGGACCGGTCGTTCCAGGTGGCCATCGCCACCCCCGCGGGCAGGGCGCCCTTGGCCTTCTCGATGTACTCGAAGATGGCGTCCGCGACGGCGAGCGGGCTCTGATCGCCGACCCGGAAGACGTTGACCTGCACCGCGGGCAGGCCGTTGAAGCTGGCCTCGTTGTCCTGATCGGCGAAGCCATCGACCACCGAGCCCAGATCCCCGACCTCGATGCGCGCGCCCATCGAGTCGCTCGCGACCACGGCCTCGCGGAACTCGCTGCCCATGTCACGCCGCTCGGCGGTGCGGAGCAGGACCTCGCCGCCCGGCGTCTTGAGCGTGCCGGCCGGCAGCTCCGTCGAGCTGCGACGGATGGCCGCCGCGATCGCGTCCAGGGTCAGCGCGTGCGCCCGGAGCGAGGCCTGCGGCACCTCGACCGCGATCTCGCGCGGCCTCACGCCCGACAGCTCGACCTGGGTGATGCGCTCGTCGGCCAGGAGCCCGTCACGCGCGCGCTCGGCGAGCTGTCGCAGGCCCTCTTCGCCCTGCGGCCCGTAGATGACGAGCGACATGACCTGCTGCCGCGAGACGACCAGCGCCACCGTCGACTTCTCGGCGTCGAGCGGGAAGCTGGTGATGCGGTCGACCGCGCTCTTGACGTCGTTGAGCGCGCGGTCGGTGTCGGCGCCGTCGAGCAGCTCGACGTTGACGGTGCCCACACCCTCGAAGGCGCGGCCGCGCACGTGCTTGACGCCGTTCAGGCCCCGCACGGCCTCCTCGATCACCAGCACGATGCCGGTCTCGACCTCGGCCGGGCTGGCCCCGGGGTAGGGCACGGTGATGTTGACGATGTCGAGGGTGACCTCGGGGAAGAGCTCCTGCTTCATGCCGCGGGCCATGAACAGCCCGCCGATGAGGATCACCGCCATCAGCAGGTTGGCCGCGACCGAGTTGCGGGCCATCCACGCGATGATGCCTCGCCCGGGCGCGTCGCTCATCGCCCACCCTCGGCCGTCGGCAGGGCCTGGGCCTGGGCCTCGGGCTGCGCCTGGGTCCGCAGCTTCATGCCGGGCACGGGGCTCGGCAGCCGGCTCGTGACGAGGGTGTCGCCGTCCTTGAGCCCCTCGGTCACGAGCACAGCGTCCTGCATGCGGCGCAGCACCTTGGCCGACGCGATGACCAGGCGCTCCTCGGGCCCGACCAGCCACAGGGTGTCGCCCTCGCGCAGCGCCACCCGCGGCACCTCGAAGACGCCCTCGACGGGGTGACCCTCGATCTCTACGTCGACGTAGGCGCCGACCAGCAGCGGCGTCGGCCCCTCGAGGGGGGCGGGCACCTCGACGAGCAGGCGCGCCATGCGGCCCATCGGATCCAGGTCGCCCAGCAGGCGCGCCACGGTGCCGCTCTTCTCGATCACGCCGTCGCCGGTGTCTTGGGTGACGCGGGCTTGCGCGCCGGGTATGTCGAGCCAGCGCAGCTCGGCCACCGGCACCGCGGCCTCGACCCAGAAGGTGTCGGTGCCGACGAGCCTCGCCATCATCATCTGGGGGCCGACCACCTGACCGACCTCGACCGCCTCGCTCTGCACCACGGCGTTGAAGGGGGCAGAGATCTCGGTGCGGCGGACGTTGAGGCGCGCCATCTCGAGCGAGGCCTTGGCCGCCTCGAGGGTGGCCTCGGCGGCCCTGAGCTGCGGCACCCGGAGCGCTCGGTCCCGCGCCTTGTCGCCCGCGCCGGCCTTGTCGCCGAGGAGCTTCCACTCGCGATCGGCGACGCTCTTGCGCCCCTGCTCCATCTCGATGTCGAGGCGGGCGCGCTCGACTTGCGCCTTCGCCTGCGACACCTGGGCCTCGTAGTCGCGCGCCTCGACGCGCACCAGCGCCTCGCCCGCCTTGACCTGGCCGCCGGGCACGAGGGCGGCGTTGACCTCGAGGATGCGCCCCGCAACCTGGGGCATGAGCGTCACCTCGCGGGCCGGTCGGACCGCGCCGTGCGCGCGCACGGTGACCACCTGTCGACCCGGGTGCAGCGTCGTGGTCTCGACCAACGCGCCCACCGCCTCGGGGGGCTTCTTCGGTGCCTCGGGTCGGTTCTGGATCAGGCGCTTCATGCCGAAGACGCCGGCGCCCAGCACCACCACGGGCAAGAGGATCTGGAGCAGCCGCTTCACGGCGCCTCCTTCAGCGCGTGGGGCCAGTCGCCCCCGAGCGCGCGGTAGAGCTGGATGCGGAAGGTGACCTGCTGGGCGTGGGCCGTGACCCGCGACTGCTCCGTCGTCTGCAGGCCCTGCAGCGCGGTGAGCACGGGGACATAGTCGGTCAGCCCCTCGAGGTAGCGCGCCTGGGACTGCTCGAGCAGGCTGCGGGCGTCATCGAGCTGGGCGTCGAGCGCCTGGAGGTGCTCGGCCTGGCGGGCCTCCTGGACGAGGGCGTCCTCGACCTCGACGATGGCCCGAAGGATGCTCTTGCCGAGCCCGGCGAGCTGCACCCGCAGGCCGGCGCGCTCCGCCTCGACGACCGCGGCGCGGCGACCACCGTCGATGATGGGTCCCGTGAGGTTCGCCACGACGTTCCAGATCCACCGGTCGACGAGGTCGGCGAGGTCGATGGACTGAAAGCCGGTCGAGGCGGTCAGCCGGAGCGCCGGGAAGCGATCGGCGAGGGCCACGGCGATGCGGTGATCGGCGGCCATGGCGCGGGCGCGGGCGGCCTGCACGTCCGGGCGGCGCCGAAGCAGCTCACCGGGCAGGCCGGTGGCCGGGGCAGCGGGGAGCACGGGCAGCGTCGTCGGCGGAGCGTAGGCCAGCCCCCCCGGGGTCAGGCCCATCAGCGACGCGAGGCGGTTGGCCAGCACGGCCTGCCGGGCCTCGATGAGCGGCCGTTGGGTCTGGATGCGGCGCACCTGCCCCTGCTGTTGGAGCACGTCGACCGCCGACGCCAGCCCTTGGGCGAAGCGCAGCCGCACGAGCTCGAGCAGCGTCTCGTTGGTCTCGAGTTGGCCCTGGAGCAACGCGAGCTGCGCCTGCTGCTCCGCCAGGCCATACCACGCGCTCACCAGCTCGCCCGAGAGGCTCATGGCGGTGGCCTCGACGTCGAAGCGCGCCGCCACCACGTCGGCGTCGGCCGCCTGTGCGCGGGCCTCGACCTTGCCCCAGAGATCCACCTCGTAGCTCGCCATCGCCGACAGGCCGTACTGGTTGGTGTCGTTGGCGTTGCCCAGGAAGTCGTAGCTGCGGCCGCGCCCGACGCTGGCGCTGAGATCGAGCGTCGGCCAGCGGGCCGAGCCCGCCTGGGTGGCCATCGCGCGGGCCTGGGCGAGGCGGGCCCAGGATTGCTTCAGATCGAGGTTGTCGGCGAAGAGCCGATCGGCCAGGGCGTCGAGCCCGGCGTCCCCGAAGGCCTCCCACCAGCGATCCGGCGCGGCCACGCGGGGGCCTTCGGGCTGGGCGCCGAAGGCCTGCGGGACGGCGACCTGCGATTGGTCGGGATCGCGCCGGACGTGCGGGTTGCAGGCCGGCAGGACGGCCAGGAGGCACAGCATCGGGGTGAGGGCGGCGCGCATGGCGCGGGCAGTCTCCGGGTCCGCGCCTTGCGCGTCAAACGGTCGTTCGAGAAGCGGGGAGTGGGACGCCGCCGGCCGGGCCCGGGTTGCCGCGCCTAGAGTCGCAGGACGCTCTCGATCTCGTCGAAGACCTTGGCGCGCCACTGAATCACGGGGCTGCTGCCGTCCAGCATCGCCCGCGTCTCGCGGAGGACGTCTTCGAGATCGACCAGGTAGCAGCGTGGATCCACCGCCGAGCGGATCGCCGAGGCGGGCAGCGTGCCCGAGGGCTGCCAGGCCACCATGCGCAGCGTCTCGCCGTCGATGAGCGCGCGGACGCCGACGTGGCCGAGTCGGCTGGCCATCACCCGGTCGAAGGCGCTGGGCCGTCCGCCGCGCACGACGTGCCCCAGCACCGTGACCCGCGTCTCGATCAGCTTGCCGCGGGCCTCGATGGCCGCGTCCACGCGGGCCTTCAAGTCGTCGGTCGACAGCCTCGTGCCCTCGGACTTGACGATCAACACCCGCCGTCGGTGCCGCCGCCCGTGCGCCTCGATGATCGCGTCGGTCACCTCGTGCACGATCTGGGCGTCGGACTTGCCCGACTCGCGAAACAACACCACGTCCGCGCCGGCCGCGACGCTGCTGGCCATCGCGAGGTAGCCGCAGTCGCGGCCCATCACCTCGACGATGAAGGCGCGGTCGTGCGCGGTGGCGGTGTCGGCGATCTTGTCGCAGGCGTCGACGATGGTGTTCATCGCCGTGTCCACGCCGATGGCCATGCTGGTCAGGCCGATGTCGTTGTCGATCGAGGCCGGCACGCCGACGACGCGCAGGATCTGGTCGCCCAGCTCGGCGGGATCGGCCAGGGCGCGGGCCCCGGCGAGGGAGCCGTTGCCTCCGATGACCAGCAGCGCCTCGATGCGCGCCTCGGCCAGCCGCGCGCGCGCCGTGTCGCGCCCCTCGAGCTGGGTGAACTCGGCGCAGCGGGCGGTTCCCAGGGTCGTGCCGCCTTCGCGGAGCAGGCTCTCGACGTCGACCGCCTCGAGGCGCTGCATCTCGCCTTGGATCAGCCCGCGGTAGCCATGCTCGATGCCGTAGACGTGCCACCCGCGATCGAGCGAGACCATGGTGGCGGCCCGAAGCGCCGCGTTCATGCCCGGCGCGTCGCCGCCGCTCGTGAGGATTCCGAGGCGCTTCTCGATCATGGACGGAAGGTAGCGCAGGGCCCGCCGCCTTGACAGCCCAAGGCGGGTACGGCAGCGTGACGCGCCCGAAGTGAGGGGGCGCCGCGGCCCCCGCGGAGGTCGCCGTGCCGCCCACAGCCCCGGCCGAGAAGCTGCGCCGCAAGCTCAAGCGCACGGTGCTCCAGAGCGTCGCCGCCTTCGGCCTCATCGAGCCCGGCGATCGAATCATGGTGTGCCTGTCCGGCGGGAAGGACAGCTACACGCTGTTCGACCTGCTGCACGACGTGCGGCGGTCCTCGCCGTTCCCCTTCGACCTGATCGGCGTGCACCTCGACCAGCGGCAGCCGGGCTACGACGGGCGACCCCTCCGGGCGTGGCTCGAGGGCTTCGGCCAGCCCTTCGAGATCATCAGTCGGGACACCTACTCGGCCGTGCTGGCCCTGACCAAGCCGGGCGGTACCTACTGCGCGCCCTGCTCGCGCCTGCGGAGGGGTGCCCTGTATCAGGCCGCCGAGCGGCTGGGCTGCAACAAGCTCGCGCTGGGGCATCACCGCGACGACGGGCTGCAGACCCTGCTGATGAACCTGTTCTTCAGCGGCCGTCTGCAGGCCATGCCGGCGCGCTACCGCACGAACTGCGACCGCTTCGAGGTCATCCGGCCGCTCATCGAGCTGGCCGAGCCAGACATCGCGGAGTACGCCGCGCACGTCGGCTATCCCATCCTGCCGTGCAACCTGTGCGGCTCCCAGAGCGGGCTGCAGCGCAGCGCGATGGCGGAGCTCCTCGGGCGCCTCGAGCGCGACATCCCCAACGTGCGCGCGGTGATGATGGCTGCCATCCGCAACGTGCGGGTCACGCACCTGCTCGATCAGGGCCTCCTCGAGCGCCTCGACGAGGTCGCGGCGGAGGCTGGCGCCGAGGTCGGCTGCGGCCCGGACGAAGCGGCGGGCCGCGAGCCGCTGGTGGTCGCCGAGACGCTGCTGAGCGTGCAGCCCGGCGCACGGGTCATCACGCCCGAGCTGGCGCTGAGGCCCGCCGAGCTGGAGCGCCTCAAGCGCGGTGCGCTCGCGACCGTGGAGGCGCA
>CALBMW010001121.1 GCA_937896275.1 uncultured Myxococcales bacterium | reverse complement strand
CCTGCACCCAGCAGCCTCGCTGCGACGCCCTGGTCGACGGCGCCGCGCGCGCCTGCGACGCCCCCTGCGACGCCCTGGCCGCGTGCGGCGCCGATCCCACGATGTGCCGCGCGGACTGCACCGGGCTCATCGCGGCCGCGGTGGGGCCGGCGGACCCGCTGGCGCGGATCGCCCGATGCGCAGGGGCGCTCCCCGACGGGTGCGTCGCGCGCGAGGCCGAGACCTGCCTGGCGCCCCCGGCGCTGCCCGACTGCGACGTCGTCTGTTCGGCGCTCGAACAATGCTGGGCGGCCGAACCCGGCGGCGACTGCCGCCCCCGCTGCGCCGAGGTGGCCCTCTCGGAGCCGACCCTCCTGAGCTGGGTGGGCGCCTGCGTCGATGAGCTCGATCCGCTCGACTGTGACCCCGGGCGCAGCGGCCGCTGCGCCGCGCTGCTTGCCGGGGTCCCGCGGCCATGAGGCGTGGCCCGGAGCCGTCCCGCTGCCGCGCGCCGAGAGCGACCGTCGTGCTGGCCCTGTGGGCCCTCGGGTGCGGTGGATCGGGCGACCGACTGACCCTGGACGACTGCATCCGCCGGCACACGGCGCCGGCGGAAGAGAGCCTTCTTCCCACCTGCGTCTGGACCGATCGAGGCGCGCTGGTGACCGAGTCGACCTATGTCGCGGGCGTGGTCGACTGCGAGCTGGGCGGGGTGCGCGGCGCCCCTGCCGCGCTCGAGGCCCAAGCCATCGCGGCCCGCACCTACCTGGCGCGCCACCTGGCCAGACAGGGCGACGACGCGCTCGTGCGGACCTCACCGCGCTTCCAATGCTGGCGCCCGTCGGCGAGGCCGCACGCGGTCGCGGCCGCCGAGGCGACGCGCGACGTGGTCATGCACCGGGGCGGCTCGCTGATCACCGCGAACTACGTCGCAGGCGCCCGCGCCCTGAGGGCGGACTGCACGCCCGCCAGCCCCGAGGCGAACGGCTATGACGCCGCGAGCTGGGATGCGATGCGTCGCGCCTATCAGGACGCGCGGGCGCACAGGCGCCGAGTCCCGTTCTCGGGCGCCGCCTGGACAGAGGTGGTCGTCACGCGCAACGCAGGCCGCTGGGGCGAAGACGTCCTGCCCACGCCGATGGGGCGCGCGGGACCGGCGAATCGCGGTGCGATGGGCCAGAACGCGGCGGTCTGCCTCGCGCTGAAGGGCCACGACGCCGACGCCATCCTGCGGTACTTCTACGGCGACGACGTGGACGTCTTTCGCCCGATGCACCCCGCCCTCGAAGATCTGCGGGTGCCCGCGGACGATCTGCCCGAGGCGTCCCCGCGGGAAACGTCGCGGTAGGCCATCGCGTCGCGGGCTGCTAGCCTCGCGGCATGCGCACCGTCTTCGCGGCGAGCCTCGCCGCCCTACTGCCCGCGACGGCCCTGGCCTTCGACGTCCCCGTGCTGCACCTCGACGCGGAGCTCGGCTACGCCTGCTATGCGGACGACCAGCGCATCCACGGGGGCGCCTCGGGGCTGGACGCCGGCTACGCCTTCGACGCGTCGTGGGTGATCCACGCGGGCTACGTCTGGGGCGAGCACCGGCTGCGCGGCCAGTCCTTCCGCGCGCACCAGCTGCTCGCGGGCGTGCGCTACCAGCTCGACGTCTTCGAGTACGTGCCGTGGATCGAGGTGTCCCCCGCGCTCATCTCGACGAGCGGCAGCGGCGGTCCGGGCGGCGTGACGGCGGGCGCCGCGATCGGCCTCGGCTTCGACCGCCTGCTCACGGATACCTGGTCGGTGGGCTTCGGCGTGCGCTACTACCAGCTCGCGGGCGATGACCGTTTTCCGGCCTACCTCACCGCCAGCGCACGCCTCGGGTATCGCTGGGTCCTGGGCGATCCGCTCGCACCCTAGGAGTCGCCCCACGGTTCGGCTTCACGCCCCCTCAACCTGCGGGCCCGCCGCGCCGAAACCCAGGTCGTCGCTTGCACCGGCCCGCGGCGTGTCCATGGTCGGGGCGTCGCTCGAACGCCGCGACGCCAAAATGAGAGGGAACCATGTCTGACTCGGCCCTTCAGCTCCGCCCCGACATCCCCGATGAGTTGCCCGCGATCGCGGTCAAGAACGCCGTCGTCTTTCCGATTCCCAACCTGCCCATCCCGCTCGCGGTCGGCCGCGGTAAGACCATGAGGGCCATCGAGCGCGCCGCCGAGGAGGGCGGCCTGGTCTTCGTCGTCACCCAGCGCGACGCGGACGAGGAGGACCCGGGCGCCGACGACCTCTACACCTTCGGTTCCATCGCGCGCATCCTGCGGCTGACCCGGTCGATGGATCAGAGCCACGAGCTGCTCATCGAGGGCGTCTGCCGAGCCCGCCTGCTGAAGGTCACCGAGACCGAGGACGCCCTGCGGGTGCGCGCGGTGCCGGTCTACGACACCCGCCCCCCGGACCACGAGATCAGTGCGCGCGTCGTGAACCTGAAGGAGCTCGCGGGCAAGGTGATCCAGCTCTCGCCCCGCATCCCGGACGAGGCGTTGTCGATCATCGAGGGCATCGAGGACGCGGGAAACCTGACCGACCTCATCGCGTCGCAGCTCCGACTGAGCATCGAGCAGAAGCAGCACCTGCTCGAGACCTGGGACGTCAAGGAGCGCCTGCAGCAGGTCATCGAGCACCTCGCCCACGAGGCGGCGATCCTCGAGATCTCGGGGCGCATCCGCACCGAGGTCCGCGACAGCCTCGACAAGCATCAGCGCGAGGTCTACCTGCGCGAGCAGCTCAAGGCGATCAAGAAGGAGCTCGGCGACGACGAAGGCGACGACGACGATCTCGATGATCTCACCCTGCGCGTCGAGGAGGCGGGCATGCCCGAGGGCGCGCTCAAGGCCGCCCGCAAGGAGCTTCGCCGCCTGGGCCGGATGAACCCCCAGAGCGCCGAGTACACCGTGGCCCGGAGCTACGTGGACTGGCTGCTCGACATGCCGTGGGAGGAGCGCACCGAGGACAACCTGGACGTGCGCAACGCCGCGGCGCTGCTCGACGAGGAGCACTACGGGCTCGAGAAGGTGAAGCGCCGCATCACCGAGTACCTCGCGGTGCGCAAGCTCAAGGGCGACATGCGCGGGCCGATCCTGTGCCTCGTCGGCCCCCCGGGCGTGGGCAAGACCTCGCTGGGGCGGTCGATCGCGCGCGCCCTGGGCCGTCAGTTCGTGCGCATCAGCCTGGGCGGCGTGCGGGACGAGGCCGAGATTCGCGGCCACCGCCGCACCTACGTGGGCGCGCTGCCGGGGCGCTTCGTACAGAGCATGAAGAAGGCCGGCTCGCGCAACCCGGTCTTCGTGCTGGACGAGGTCGACAAGCTGGGCAACGACTTCCGTGGCGATCCCTCGTCGGCGCTGTTGGAGGTGCTCGATCCGGAGCAGAACAACGCCTTCAGCGACCACTACCTCGAGGTGCCGGTCGACCTGAGCGAGGTGCTGTTCATCACCACCGCCAACCGGCTCGACACCGTCCCGCCGGCCCTGCGCGACCGGATGGAGGTCATCGAGATCCCCGGCTACATCGAAGAGGAGAAGTTGGCCATCGCGCGCCAGCACCTGCTGCCGCGACAGCTCGAGGAGCACGGCCTGACGCCCGATCAGGTGCGCCTCGACGACAAGGCGCTCGCCCGCATCATCGCGGACTACACCAAGGAGGCGGGGGTTCGGACGCTCAATCGGCAGATCGCGTCGGTGCTGCGCTCGGTGGCGCGTGACGTGGCGCTGGGCGAGGCCGATCTGCCCGTGACGGTCGACGCCGACCGGATCCGCGCCGCGCTCGGCCCCCAGCGCTACTTCTCGGAGTCCAAGGAGGACATCAGCATGGCGGGCGTGGCCGTCGGGCTGGCCTGGACGCCCGTGGGCGGCGAGATCCTGTTCATCGAGGCCACCGCGATGAACGGCAGCGGGAAGCTGACCCTGACGGGGCAGCTGGGCGAGGTGATGAAGGAGTCGGCCCACGCCGCGATGTCCTTCATCCACGCGCGCGCCGAGCGGCTCGGCATCCCGGAGGAGATGTTCTCGCGCCGCAACTTCCACCTGCACTTGCCGAGCGGCGCCATTCCCAAGGATGGCCCCAGCGCGGGCGTGACCATCGTGACCGCGCTGACCTCGCTGCTGACCGACACGCCGATGCGGGACGGGGTCGCGATGACCGGCGAGATCACCCTGCGCGGCGTCGTGCTGCCGGTGGGCGGCGTCAAGGAGAA
Organism: uncultured Myxococcales bacterium; assembly: GCA_937896275.1. Lineage (GTDB taxonomy): Bacteria > Myxococcota_A > Bradymonadia > UBA7976 > UBA1532 > JACKDN01. Next base: position 3,054 of record CALBMW010001121.1, on the reverse strand, counting down.
GGTGCTCGCCGCCTCGCGCGCCGGGATGACCGAGATCATCCTGCCGGCCCGCAACGCGGGGGATCTGGAGGAGATCCCCGTGCACCTGAAGGAGCACATGACCTTCCACTTCGCCGAGCGCATCGAGGACGTGCTCGAGTTGGCGCTGGGCCTCAAGGTGAGCGACCGCAAGAAGCGTCGGCGGCCTCGCCCGGGCACCAAGGGCGACAAGGTCGCTCAGGCCTGACCCCGCGCCGACGACGGTGGACGCCCATGGGAGCCGCCGTCGTTGACGTGCGCTGGGGGGTCACCGATATTGAATGATGGCTCATTCAACCGGAGGCTCCCGATGCCCAGCCCCCTCGAAGACGTCCAGACCGGCGCCGGCTTCCTCATGGAGGCGGCCGGCAGTCGTCCGGTCTTCACCCCCCGCCAGTTCACCGACGAGCAGCGCCTTTTCTATAAGACTGCCCGGGACTTCATGGAGAAGGAGGTGCTGCCGGTCAACGAGCGCATCGAGCACATGGAGGAGGGGCTGCTCCCCAAGCTGATGCGGCGGGCCGGCGACGTCGGCCTGCTCGCGGTCGACATCCCAGAGCAGTACGGCGGCCTCGGACAGGACAAGACCACGTCGGCCCTGGTCGGCGAGGCCCTGGCGCTGCAGGGCAGCTTCGCGGTGGCGACCGGTGTTCAGATGGGGATCGGCACGCTGCCGATCCTCATCTTCGGCACCCCGGAGCAAAAGGCGCGCTACCTGCCCAGCCTGGCCACGGCGGAGCGCATCTCGGCCTACTGCCTCACCGAGCCGGGCAGCGGTTCGGACGCCATGGGGGCCAAGACCACCGCGACGCTCGACGGCGATGAGTGGGTGCTCAACGGCGTGAAGCAGTGGATCTCCAACGCGGGCTTCGCCGACGTCTTCATCGTCTTCGCGCAGGTCGATGGCCGCTTCACGGCCTTCATCGTCGATGGCGGTCTGCCTGGCCTCAGCACGGGCGCCGAAGAGAAGAAGATGGGCCTGAAGGGCTCGTCGACGCGACAGGTGATCCTCGATAACGTGCGAATCCCCAAGGAGAATCTGCTCGGCGACGTCGGGCGCGGGGCGGTCATCGCGTTCAACATCCTGAACATCGGTCGCTACAAGCTGGGCATCTCCTCGACGGCCATCGGCAAGTGGGCCATCGGCAAGGCGCTCGCCTACGCGGCCGAGCGCAAGCAGTTCAAGACGCCCATCATCGACTTCCCCGCGATCCGCGAGAAGATCGCGAAGATGGCGACGTGCACCTACGCCGCCGAGAGCATGGGCTGGCGGCTGTGCGGCATGCTCGACGCGCGCATCGAGCGGCTCGACAAGGGCGCGCCTGACCACTGGAAGCACGCCGTCGACGTCATCAAGGACTACGCGATCGAGGCGTCGATCCTGAAGGTGTACGGATCCGAGAGCGTGGGGTTCGTGCTCGACGAGGCCCTGCAGATCCACGGCGGCTACGGCTTCAACAGCGAGTACCCGATCGAGCAGCCGTACCGCGACGCCCGGGTGAACCGCATCTTCGAGGGCACCAACGAGATCAACCGGATGCTCATCCCCGGCACGCTGTTCAAGCGCGTCATGCAGGGCAAGCTCGACCTGATGCCCGCCATGAGCGCCGTCGAGAGCGAGGTCAAGGGCGGCAAGACGGCCGCGCCCCCATCGGACGAGACCCCGCTCGCGCTCGAGCGCTTCATGACCGCGCAGGCGAAGAAGGTCGTGATCTTCGCCGCCGGCGCCGCGGTGCAGAAGCACATGGCGGACCTCGATCGGCAGCAAGAGCTGCTCCTCGCGCTGGCCGACATGATCATCGACGTGTGGGCGGCCGATTCGGTGCTGAGCCGCGTCATTCAAGAGGTCGAGAGCGATGGCGCGGAGGCCTCGACGGCGCGCCTCGCGGTGGCGCGCGTCGTGACCACCGAGACCTATCGCCGCGTGGCCGAGCGCGCCCGAAGCCTGGCTGGCTATCTGGCCCGAAATCCGCCCGGCATGATCCGGGGCATCGATCAACTCGCGCCCTACGTGCCGGTAGATCTCATCACAGCTCGCCGCACCCTGGCGGCCCACCTCGTCGAGGCCGGCCGCTACGCCCTGTGACCGTTGATCTCAACCCTGGGACCCTGGATCGGGTGCGGCGGCCCCTTTGCAGTCGGCGGCGGTGCTGATACCCTCGCGCTCGAATGACACCCTCCTCGATTCGGTGCTGTTATCGCGACTGCGGCCTGGCGGCGTGGGCCCCCGTGGAGGGGCGCCTCGAGGTCGTGGCGAGCAGCGCCACGTGCACGACCTGCCGGCGGGTCGCCCTGTGCATCGAGCACTTCCGTCAGGTCTTCGCGGCGCAGGGCCACTTGGGGTGCCCGCACTGTGGCGCTCGTCGTTGGTACGTCTGCCTCTTCGAGCCGGCGCGGCTGCCGGAGGACGTCAGCCGGGCGGTGCGCGAGGCCGACGGTCAGGTTCAGGTGCGCCTCGTGTCGACCGGCGCGCCCCCTTCGCTGCAGGTCGTCGGGCCACCCAGCGAACCGCCACCCCCCCTGCCCTTCGAGCGCCCGGTGACCGACCCGGTGCCTGCGCCGGCCGACGACCTTGGCGCCCCCGAGCGCGCCGGGTCGTCGTCGGTGCCGGCCGGCTGGGGGGCCGACGCCCAGGCGCCATCTACCGGGCCGCTGCCCGAGGTGGACGACAGAGACAGCGACCTGGCGCCCACCTCGCTCGCCGCCGGGCAGAGCGCAGCCGACGACCTGGGCGCCCAAGACCCGCTCCCTCGACGCGCGCCCCCAGCGCCGGCGGCGCCTGCGCCCTTCAGCGCGGGTGACGCGCTCGACGCCGTCCGGGGTGCCCCCGATCGCGTCTCCGAGCGCCCCTCACCTTGGCCCGCGGTGCCGGACGCAGCCGACGAACTCGACGCCGCCTTCGACGCCCTCGACGCCCTCGAGCCCCGGTCCGCGCGGGCGCCCTCTGCGCCGCCTGCGGGCCGGGCGCCGGACGCCGGCGACGACGAACTCGACGCCGCCTTCGACGCCCTCGACGCCCTCGAGCCCCGGTCCGCG
>CALBMW010001120.1 GCA_937896275.1 uncultured Myxococcales bacterium | reverse complement strand
GAGGTCGGGCGGGGGCAGGCTGACCACGGAGCGCCGCGAGCGCTCCACCTCGGCCGACTCGAGCGCGTCGTGCATCGCCGCCGCCGACGGCCAGCGGTCCGCGGCGTGCTTCTCGAGGGCCCGGAAGACGATGTCCTGCAGCGCCAGGCTCATGTTCGGCAGGCGCTCCACCAACGGCGCCGGCGGCTCCTTGATGTGCTTCAACACCACCGAGAAAGGGGTGTCGCCCTTGAAGGGCGGGACGCCGCTCAACATCTCGTAGGCCACCACGCCCAGCGAGTAGAGATCGGTCTGGGGGCTCGGGGCCTCCTGGCCCTGCGCCTGCTCGGGCGCCATGTACTCCGGGGTGCCGAAGACCAACCCGGTGCGCGTGAGCGCGTCGCCGCCGGAGGCCTCCTTGACGATGCCGAAGTCCATGATCGTCACGTGGCCCTCGGGCGACAGCATGATGTTGCCCGGCTTGATGTCACGGTGGATCAGGCCGCGTGTGTGCGCGTGGCCCAAGCCCAGGCACACCTGCAGGATCGTGCGCCGAACGCGGGCCGGCTCGAAGGCGCCGTCGCCCCGCGCGCGCTTGCGCTCGAGCAACTCGGCCACCGTCGCGCCCTCGAGGAACTTCATCACGAAGTAGTGGAACATGCGCTGCTGGCCGATGGCGTAGACCGGCACCACGTTGGGGTGGTCGAGGGCCGCCATCGCCCGCGCCTCGCGCTTGAAACGCGCGATGACCTCGTCGTCGGTGTTGAACTGCTCGGGCAGCACCTTGATGGCGACGAGGCGGTCGAGGGAGAGATCGTGGCCCCGGTAGACCACGCCCATGCCGCCGCGGCCGATCTCTTCGAGCACCTGGTACTTGTTCTCGAAGACGGTACCGGGAGCGACCGGCGTGTTGTACGCGGCGCGGTCCTGGTCGATTCGGATCTCGAGGCCGTTGCCGCAGAGCGCACAGAAGCGGGCTTCTGCCGCGTTGGAGTGCCCGCACTGCGGACAGTTCATCGTCACCGCCGCCTCGGGTTGCCAGCTCATCGGCCCACGGATTCGTGGAAAGCCACGAAAACCAAAGGGAAATTCGTGCCGGAGCGGCACCGGGTGACTATAGTGTCTCGCGTTCCGGCGCGCAAGGATTGGCCGCCGAGGCGGTTGACACGGCGGTCCGTCCACCGGACCCTGGGGCCGATGGTCGCGCTGATCTGCATACTCAAGGACTATCGCCGGGTCGAGGAGGTGCTGCTGGCCCTGCTCGAGCTCGGCGTCGGTGGCGCGACCGTGCTCGAGGGGCGCGGCATGGGGCAGATCCTCGGCAACGAGGTGCCGATCTTCGCCGGGGTGCGCGGCATGTTCCCGGGGTCGGCCAGCGACAGTCACGTGGTGCTGAGCGTGATGGACGCCGCCCTCGCGCGCACCTGCCTCGAGCAGATCGAGCGCATTGCAGGGCCGCTGACGAGCCCGGGCACGGGCATGGCGTTCACGGTGCCTCTGGGTCAGGTCATCGGCCTCTGCCGTCCGCTGGACTAGCTGCGCGCTCGCGGGCGGGCCTCGCTGCGGGGCGAGGTTGAACCCGGGTCCCTCAACCGATACAAGGTGCGGTCCGCACTGACGGCGGCGAGGCACACGTGCGAGTCGGCTTCTTCGTATTGTCCATCCTGGCGGCGGCGGGCGTTTGGGTCTCGCAGCACCTCATCGAACTGCACATCCGGACGACGGTCCTCGGCGCCACCGACACGGGTCTCTGCGCCCAGTTCGCGGGCTTCTCGTGCGCCGACGCCGTGTCGAGCGTCTACTCGACGCTGGGTTCGCTGCCGATCGCGGTGCTCGGCCAGGCTTGGTACGTGGTGGTGTTGCTGCTGGCGGGGCTCGTGCGCTTCGGCGGGGACAAGGCCGACGGCGTGCGCGAGGCGCTGTGGCTCGGCGCGATCCTGGGCGTAGGCTATTCGGCCTTCCTGGGCTTCGTCAGCGTCACGCAGCTGGGCCGGGTGTGCCCCTTCTGCCTGGGCCTGTATGCGGTGAACATCGGCATCCTGGTGATGGCCTGGCTGCTGCTGCCAGAGGGCGCCGGCGCCGTGCTCCGCGGGCTGCCTCGGCTCGTCATGAGGCGCGCCACCTGGGTGGCGGCGCTGGGCATGGTGGTCGCGGTCATCGTCAGCCAGAGCCTGTACGCTCGCGCGCACGCCACCATGACAGCCAAGCTGGCCGAGGTGCGGGCGAAGCTGGGGGACAAGCCGGCCCACTTCGACGTCGCGGCGACCGACGCCCCGGGGATCGGCTCCGAGGACGCGCCCGCGGTGATCGTCGAGTTCAGCGACTTCGAGTGTCCCTACTGCAAGCGCCTGTCGGACGCGCTGCACACGGTCATCGAGCAGGAGCCCTCGCGGGTGCGTCTGCACTTCCGGCACTACCCGATGGACAACAGCTGCAACCCCAACATCCCACAGAAGATGCACGAGCAGGCCTGCGCCGCCGCGGTGGCCTCGGTCTGCGCCGAGCGTCAGGGCCGCTTCTGGCCCATGCACGACCTGCTGTTCGCCAACAACCGGCGGCTCGGGCGGCCGGCCTTCCTCGAGTTCGCGCGGACCATCGGCATCGACGTCGAGGCCTTCCAGGCCTGCCTGGACGATCCGGGCGCGCTGAAGCGGGTGCAGGACGACATCGCGCAGGCCACGGCCCTCGAGATCGGCGGCACGCCGACGTGGTTCGTCAACGGCTGGCGTCATATGGGCACCCGCAGCCCGGACGAGCTGCACGGCATCGTGCGTCAGGCGGGGGAGAACGCGCGACGCAAGGCGGCGGCCGATGCCGGCGCGGCCGACTCCGCGGCGCCGTGACGGAGCGCCTCGTCGACCGGCTTCGCGGCCGGCGCGTGGGCGTGGCGCTGTCGAGCGCGTTCTTCGGCTTCTATGCTCACACGGGCTTCGTGCGGGCCCTGCACGCGGCCGGCGTTCGCCCCGCCGGTTACAGCGGGAGCTCAGCGGGGGCGCTCACCGCGGCCTTCGCGGCGGCCGACGCGCTCGACCGTTTCGTCGGGTTGCTCGGCGGTCTGGGGCGCAGCGACTTCTGGGATCCCACGTTTCCCATCGGGCGGCCGCCGGGGCTCCTGCGGGGCGATCGCTTCGCGGCGCTGCTGCGCGCCCACCTCCCCCTGCGTGACTTCGAGGACTGCCCCACGCCGCTGGTGACCGTGGCCACCGATCTCACGCGTGGGGTGCGCCACGTGGACGTGCGGGGCGAGATCGTCCCCGCCGTGCACGCGAGCTGCGCGCTGCCGCTGCTCTTTCGGCCGGTGGCGCGGTTCGGCGGCCTGCACGCAGACGGCGGCATCGTCGACAAGATCCCGCTGCGGGCGCTGACGGACGCGGTGGCGTTGGACGTGGTGGTGGCCCACCTGTTGCCCAGCCACGGTCTGGCCCGTCCCCTGCCGCGCAGCCCCTTCGGTCTGCTCGACCGGGCGCTGGACGTGGCGCGAGACGACGGCTGGCGGCATCAGGTCGATCTGTTGCGGGCGCGGGGGATCGAGGTGCACGTCATCACGACCACGCCCACGCGCATCACGCCCTTCACGATGAGTCGCGGGGCGGGCGCCATCGAGCGGGCCGAGCGGGCGACCGCCGAGGCCCTCCACGGCGCCGTCAGAACCGGCTGATCACCAGCCCCGAGCGCAGCTTGGGCTCGAACCAGGTGGACTTGGGGGGCATGACCTCGCCCGCGTCGGCGATGGCCATGAGATCGTCGAGGCTGGTCGGGTAGAGCGCGAAGGCCACGCCTGTGGCGCCGGCGCGGCGCGTCAGCTCACCGAGGCCGCGGATGCCGCCCACGAAGTCGATGCGCTCGTCGGTGCGCGGATCCCCGATGCCGAGGAGCGGACCGAGGACGAGGCTCTGCAGCACGCTGACGTCGAGGCGGGCCACCGGATCGGCCGCGCTGGGGGCCGCGCCGGGCTTCAGCGTGAGGCGGTGCCAGGTGCCACAGAGGCACATCGTGAACACCCGGGGGCCTTCGGGCGGGACGGCCTCGGTGAGGGGCTCGATCTGGAAGCTGGCCTCGAGCGCGGCGAGCAGATCGGCCGCGCGGCGGCCACCAAGATCGGCCACGACGCGGTTGTACGGCAGGATGCGGAGGGCGTCCGCAGGGAAGGCCACCGCCAGGAAGCGCGCGCGGGGGTCCGACGGTGGCGCGCCCTCGGCCACACGCGCAGCGGCGGCGGCGCGGTGATGCCCATCCGCGATGTAGAGATCGGGCACGGTCTCGAAGGCGCGCTGGAGGGCGGCGACCATGACCGGCTCGAAGACAGGCCAGACGCTGTGCAGCACCTCGTCGTGCCCTCGGACGCTGACCTCGGGCGCGCCGGCGCTGATCTGGGCGATCAGCGCGGCCAGATCGCTGCGGGGCCGAAAGGCTGTGAAGACCGGGCCCAGGTGGGCGCGCACCGCCTCGATGTGCCGCTTGCGGTCGTCCTCTTTGGTGGGGCGCGTGTGCTCGTGCTTCTTGATGTGGCCGGCGCGGTAGTCGGCCGCCGCCGCGACGCCCACCACGCCGACCTGGCGGTGGTCACCCATCTGCTGCGCGTAGACGTAGAAGCCGGGGTCGGTGTCCTGGGCCAGGGTGCCGTCGTCCAGCAGGGCCGCGAAGGCGCGCTGCGCCGAGGCATAGGCAGCGTCCGAGTACAGCGAGGCGCCGTCGGGCAGGTCGATGTCGGGGCGCGTGACGTGCAGCAGGCTGCGCGGCTTTCCGCTCGCGAGCGCGCGCGCCTCGGCGGTGTCCACCACATCGTAGGGCACGGCGGCGACCTCGGCGGCGAGGTGCGTGCGCGGGCGCCAGGCGCGGAAGGGGCGGAAGTCGACCATTGAGAAGGCTCCGGTGGGGTCACCCGCCGATGGGCAGGGTGGGCAGCAGGAAGATGGCGCTTGCGCGGTCGGGCACGCCTTGGCTGTCGTACACCTCGGCGGTGAAGAAGAAGCCGGTCAGCTCGATCATCGTGAACGGGATGGGCACCCGGATGATGAGGTTGGTGTCGGTCACCGCGCCGTGGAGCCGACCGTCGTCCTCCAGGGTCAGGCCCTCCGGCAGCCCCGAGTTGGGGAGGAGCCGCGCCAGGTTCTGGTCGAGCGGCACCTCGGTCCAGTGATGGGGCCGCAGACCGCCGCGCGCCATCAGCTGCGTCTCATAGGGGATGGGGAGGTTCTGCACGACGGTGATCGTCGGCAGCACCACGATCTGCGTGATCAGCAGGTCGATGCGCTGATCGCCGATGATGCGCAGGGGCGAGACGGCGATGTCGATGCGCAGATCGCGCTCCGCGGCCAGCGGCGGATCGCTGGCGTCGACCGCGCGGATCCGGAGCGGGAACTGGCCGACCTCGGTCGGCGTGCCGCTGATCGAGCCGTTGGCGCCCAGCACCAACCCAGCGGGCAGCACGCCGTCGACGATGAGCCAGCCATACGGGGTGGTGCCGCCGACGGCCTCCAGCTGGGCGGCGTAGACCTCGCCCTCCTCACCCGGTGGCAACGACTCGGTGACGATCTGCAGACCGGGTGGCAGCACGGTCAGGGTCCAGGCGGCGCTGTCGGTGGCGGCGTCGGCGTCGGTCACCTGGACCTGCAGGTCGAAGGCGCCCGCCTCGGTGGGCGTGCCGGTGAGCGCGCCCGTCGCGGTCAGCTCCAGGCCCGCGGGCGGCGCGCCGTCGACGAGGGCCCACGCGTAGGGCGTCGTGCCGTTTTCGGCCTCGGCGACCACCATGTAGGGCTGGTCGATCTGAGCGGGGGGCAGCTCGGTGGTCAGGATGCGGAGGGGCGGCGGGCCGCAGGCGTCGCCCACGCAGGCCGAGCCCTCGGGGCAATCGGCGTCGCGCACGCAGCCTACGCAGCGACCGTCGAAGCAGGCCTCGCCCTCGGCGCAGGGCGTCTCGACCCAGGTCTCGCCGTCCTCGCCGCAGGCCACGACCGCGGTGGGCGCGCACAGGGTCGCGCCGGGGGGACAACTGGCGGGCGGAAGGTCGAGGTCGCGGCAGGTGCCGTCCAGGCAGCGCTCGGCGCCCGAGCAGGGGGTGCGGTCCCAGCGCAGGCCGTCCTCCGCGCAGGTGAGGACCACCTTGTCCGCGCAGGCGGTCTCGCCGGGCGTGCAGGTCCGGGCGAGGCAGACCCCTTCGGTGCAGGTGCGGTCCTCCGCGCAGGCGACGGGCGCCGACCAGGACTGCCCGTCCGCGGCGCAGGTGCGCACGCCACCCTCCGCGCAGTCGCGGCCGCCCGGGGCGCAGGCCTGCTCGACGCACGCGCCGTCCTGGCAGATCGCGCTCGCCGGGCAGGCCTCGACCAGCCACCCGGTCTCGTCCTCGAGGCAGGTGCGCAGCCGGCCCTCGACGCACGCCGTCTCGCCCAGGGCGCAGGGCTTGCCCCCCCGCGTGGGCCCGGCGTCGGCGTCGCTCAGGCTGGAGTCGTCGTTGCAGCCCGCGACCAGCGCGGCCATCCCCGTCAGCAGGCCGAGCAGGACCTTCCGCCGTCGGCACGAAGGATGAAACATCGGTCAGACCCCCACTTGGCGCATGAACGCGTCGATCAGGTGGCCCATGCGCACCTCGGCGTTCGCCTCGGCGTCGGCCAGATCGTCGTCGGGCGCCATCGCACAGCGCAGCTCGAAGTAGAACTTGATCTTGGGCTCCGTGCCGGACGGCCGGGCCAGGATGCGGCTGCCGTCGTCCAGGTCGAAGGCCAGCACGTTGCTCGGCGGCAATTCGCCCAGGCCGGGCCCATAGTCGCGCACGGCCGTCACCTCGGAGGCCCCCACCGCGGTCGGGGGGGCCGCGCGCAGGCGCTCCATGGCGGCGGCGATGCGCGCCGCGCCCTCGGCGCCGGGCAGGGTGAGGCTCTTCTGCCGACTCAGGTGCAGCCCGTGGGCACGGTAGAGATCGGCGAGGCGCTCGAGCACGCTCTGGCCGGACTGTCCGCACCGCGCGGCGAGATCGCAGAAGATCAGCGCCGCGGACACGCCGTCCTTGTCGCGCACGACCGGCCCGACGCTGTAGCCGAGGGCCTCCTCGAAGCCCATCACGAAGCGCCCGCCCTGCGCCTCGTGGGCCAAGGCGCGGTTGGCGATCCACTTGAAGCCGGTCAGCGTCTCGGCGTAGGCCGCGCCGTAGGCCTCGGCGATGCGGCGCAGCATGCCGCTCGACACGATGGTGGTGGCCACCAGCCGGTCGCCGCCCTGTTCGCCGTGGCGCAGCAGCTCGTCGGCGAGCAGGCAGCCGACCTGGTTCCCGCTGAGAGCCCGATGGCCCCCGCGCCCGTCGGGCACGGCCACCGCCAGGCGATCCGCGTCGGGATCGTTGGCGATGATGAGATCGGCGTCGATTCGGCTCGCCAAGGCGAGCGCGAGATCGAGCGCGCCGGGCTCCTCGGGGTTGGGGAAGTCGACCGTGGGGAAGTCGGGGTCGGGGTCTCCCTGCCTGGGCTCGACGTGCAGATCATCGTAACCGTGGCGCCGGAGCACGATCTCGACGAGCTCGCGCCCGACGCCGTGCATGGCGGTGTAGACGACGCGCAGATTGGTCGGCCCGTCGTAGCAGCGCAGCGCGTCGACGGCCTGCAGGTAGGCGGCGCGCACCTCGGGCGCCACCGGACGCACGCAGCCGACGGCCCGCAGCGCGTCGACCGGCTGTGGCTCGGTCGGCGATCCCGCGCCCACGGCGTCGATCGCGGCGGCGATGCCCGCGTCGTGGGGCGGCACGATCTGCGCGCCGTTGCTCCAGTAGACCTTGTAGCCGTTGTCCTGCGGCGGGTTGTGGCTGGCGGTGATCATGATGCCCGCCGCGCAGTACATGCGCGCCACGGCGTGCGCCAACTCCGGCGTCGAGACCACCTTGTCGTACAGGTACACGATCAGGCCCGCGCTGCCCGCGATCTCGGCGGCGTCCCGGGCGAAGGTGGACGAGCCGTGGCGCCCGTCGAAGCCGATGACGACGGCGCGCGCCGTGGGCTCGGGTGCGTGCTCGAGCACATAGCGCGCGAGGCCTGCGGTCACCCGGCGCACGTTGGCGCGGTTCATCCGGTTGGGGCCCGGGCCGAGGGCGCCGCGGAGGCCCGCGGTCCCGAAGGTGAGCTGGGCGCCGAAGCACGAGGCCAGGGCCAGGGGGTCGTCCAGCAGCAGGCGGGTCAGATCGCGCGTGGCCGGATCGGGATCGTCGGCCATCCAGCGTTGGGCGCGGGCGCGCAGGTCGTCGAGCGAGGGTGCGTTCATTGCGAGCTCCTGGGTGCGGCCGTGGGCAGCATAGACCCGTCAGCCGCCGAGGTGGAGCCCAACCAGATCCGCGATGGCGCCACGCTGCGCGGCCATGTCCTCGGCGAGGAACAGCATCGCGCGCGCGCGCGCCCGGTTGTGGCTGCGGCGGTCGGCATAGCGCGCGGCGTCATACGCGAAGTACTCGTCCTCGAGCACGTCGCGGGCGAAACGCGAGGCCAGCTCGAGAGTGATCAGGCGCCCCGCGTTGACCAGGTGCGCCACCTCGGGGTCGGTGAGGGCGAGGCCACACTTGGCGTAACCCTTCAAGATTGCGGCGAAACGATCGAGTCGGAAGAGCTGCCGCTCGTCCTCGCTCCCATCGCGACACCAGGACCGCACCGCGTCGCCGAGGTCGACGAGCACCGAGTGGCGGTTGCACGTGTCGAGGTCGATCAGCCCGACCGCGCGGGTCCCGCGGAAGACGACGTTGCTGATCTTGGGATCGCCGTGGACGACGCGGCGCGGCAGATCGGCGGGCAGCAGGGCCAGCGACAACCGGTCGACGATGAGATCGATCTCCTCGGCCACCACCTCGCGGGCCGCCGCATGGCGCGGGTCGTCGGCCGCGGCCCGCAGGCGGTCGAGGTGGCCGACGGTGTCGTGCAGCGGGTGCTGGCTGCCGAAGTCGTGATCGAAGTCGGCCATCACCCGGTGGAAGCGCCCCAGCGCGCGCGCCCCCTGCTCCGCTTCGGCGGGGGTCTGCACCTTGTCGTGGGTCGCGCCGGGCACGTAGGTGGTCATGCGCCAGAGCGCGCCGTCGTCGTCCTGCAGCACGCCGGGCCCCACCAAGCGGGGGGCGAGCTGGGCGTGCGCGGCGAGCCAGGCGGTCACGGCGCGGAAGTCGGCGATGATCTCGGGGGTGGCCAGCTTGGGGTGCAGGCGCTGGAGCACGAAGCGGCCGAGCTGGGCATCGACGACGTAGGTGGCGTGCATGAGGCCGTTGCCGAGGGGGCGGGGCGCTTCACAGGGGCCGATGGGGAAGCGGCGGGCGATGGCGTCGACGGCGGCGTGCACGGCCACTCCCGGGCGGGCGATCCGCCCCGAGTGTGCGTGACGGGGTGGCCCGACGCAAGCGCGGCACCGACCGCGCGGCGCGTCCGCGTGGCTGGGTGGCGCTCAGGGAGGGGGCGGGGCGAAGCGGTGCTCCGCCGGGAAGGGATCGGGCCCGCCGGAGTAGTAGGTCGGGTACACGGCGATCCCCCGCGCGGCCAAGCCCGCGGCGTCGTCGTAGTAGATCGCCAGGACCCGGTCGGGGCGGCCGCTGTTGGCCCGCACGAAGGGGACCTCGACCACCGCGGAGTACTGCGACTCGCCGTAGCGCGTGCCCAGGTTGTTGGCGCGCGGCGCGGGGTAGTAGCCGCCGCCCGTGGCCCCATGGCGGCTGCGGCCCGGGGCGGCGTCGGCCGAGGCGCTCTTGCGGGCCTCGGCGCGCGGCGGGGCGGGGGCGCTCTCGGCGGCCCGGTCGCCGTCGTCGAGGCCGTACCACGGCTCATAGGGGATGGGGCGGGGGCGCGCGATCGGCTGCCGCCGGTGATGCCTCTCACCGAAGACCGCCACGCCGATTACGCCGATGTTCTGCGGGGTCCCGCGCCGAGCCGAGTAGCTGTCCCCAGGCGAGGTGAAGCGGAAGGCGGCCACCTGCGCGTGGCTCTGGCGGAAGCCCTCGACCAGCACCGAGCCGTAGGGCGCCACCACGTAGCCGCGCTGGTTGCGGTAGTCGCCCACGTCGCCCGAGACGGCGTCGCGTCCGTCCACGCTCACGACGGCCTCGACGCGCTGGCCGGTGTGGTTGCGCACGCGGATGTTGTAGCGCTCGTTGTAGGCGCCGAGCACCAGCGTCTGCCCGTTGTGCTGGTAGGTGCGGAGGGGCCGGCCCCAGGCGTCCTCGACCTGCACGCTGAAGCCGCCCGACGAGGCGGGGTGATGCGCGGCAGCGACTCCGGGGAGGGCGATGGCGAAGGCGGCGGCGAGGCCGAGGATCGTGGTCAGGTGTGCGCGGCTCATGGTGTCCTCCCTGGGTTCCGCCCGGTTTCACGCGCGTTGGCCGGGTGGGATCTATCGCGGCGAGAATTCGACCCCTGAGGTGCCGCGCTGGCGATGGATGTCGCGGGTGTGATCGACATAGATCTCGAGCGGGGGGGGGTGTCGACGCGCACGAGGGCCAAGGGGTGAGTTCCTGAAGTCAGGCGTGGTCAGTGAACACAGGCCTGGGGGCAGTCGCGGGCGAGGTTCTTCTGGAAGCGTTGCAGGCCCGTGGGGACCAGGGCCGCGCCGGGCAGGCGGTCGGCCCACGCGGGGTCGCAGAGGTCGGGCAGGTCGAAGGGGCGGCCGCGCCAGGTGCCCCTCAGGGCGATGGGCCGCAGGTCGGGGACGCACCAGTTGCGGTGCATGGCGTGCAGGGCGGGCAGGCTCCAGAGGGACCGCTCGAGCAAGCGCTCGCGGGCCGCCCGCTGACCGTGGCCGATGCGGGCGCGCTCGACGCGCAGATAGGGATCGTCGCCGCGGAGGGCCTCGGGGAAGACCAGGCTGTTGTGACAGCCAGCGTCGATGCGCAGGTTGCTGAGCATGGCGGCCGTGTGCTGGTACTGCAGGCCCGCGTAGGGGGTGAGGCCGTTGAGCAGCCAGAGCGCGCCGAGCGCCCAGGGAGCCGGGCCGGCCGCGCGGGGGCGGCCGGGTGGTCCC
>CALBMW010001119.1 GCA_937896275.1 uncultured Myxococcales bacterium | reverse complement strand
GGCGGCGCCGGCGGCATGGGCGGCGCCTGCGTGCTCGACGAGCCGGCGCCCGACTGCACGCCGGCGGGTTCGGGCCTCGCCGACGCCACGCCGGTCGACTTTCAGGTCGCCAGCGCGCCCTGGGCCGAGATGCTCGATCCCGAGCAGGTGCACGTGGGCCCCAACTGCCGCCTGCTGGATCTGTTCGAGTTCACGGTGATCGATGACGAGGCCGGGTTCACCGCGCTGCAAGACTGCGGCGATGCCGGCCCCGAGCCCTCGGGCATCGATTGGGACGCCTGGCGCCTGGCGCTGTTTCCGGTGTCGGAGCAGCCCGAGTGGCAGGTGCGGTGGGTCGTGTCGCTGGACGGCACCCTCACCGTGGGCGCCGAGCTGCCGGCCTATTGCGGCGGCCCCGCCCCGTCCGACGCGCTGATCGCGGTCCTGATCCCGGCAGGGTCCGACGCCGTCGCCCCCGCGCTGGGCGGCTGCGTCACCGGCAACCACCTCGACTGCTGCGCCTGCGAGGTCGTGTGCGACCCCGATCCGCGGCGCACGAACTGCCAGTGCCCGCCCTGATCACGGCAGTGCCCCCCTGATCACCCGTGATCACGGAAGGGGGCGCCGGCCCCGCACGAGCTCGAAGCCGTCCATCCGCATCACCCCGATCGCGTCGAGGCCCGCCGACGACAACCAGCCGCGCGCCGCGTCGAGGTCGGGGCTCTCGCCGGCGCGCGTGTAGAAGAGCATCGTCAGCCCAAAGAACACCGGCTGGGCCGGATCGCGCCCCTGGCCACCGAGGAACATGTCCTTCAACACGAGGTGGCCACCCGGCCCGAGCGTGCGCGCCAACCGGCTGATGAGGCTGAGGTTCTGGTCCGCCGGCTCGCCATGCACGATGTTCGACAGCAGCACCAGATCGTAGGGACCGCCGAAGTCGACCGCCTCGTCGCGGAAGTCGCCCGCGCGGTAGCTCAGCCGGTCGCCGTGCCGCGCCCGCGAGTAGTCGATCACCGGCGCGAAGTCGAAGATCGTGGAGGCGAAGCCGGCGTCGGCGAAGGTGCGGGCGTAGCGACCATGGCCGCCCCCCAGATCCAGCATGGCACCGCCCGGGGGCAGGAGCGGCGCGAGCCAGCCGAAGGTGCTCGGCGCGCTGTCCGCGCTCATGTCGTAGAGCATGTCGAGGAAGCGCGCGGTGCGCTCGGCGTCGCCCACCACCACACCGCCGTCGGTGCCCCGCGAGGCGCCCGCGTCGTCGAGCACCGGCCCCCCGTTCTGCAGCACGTCGATCATGCGCCCCTGATCCCGCAGGTTCTCGAGGCTGCGCTCCGTGGGCAGCTCGCCCGCGGCGTGCATGCGACGCCCCATGGCCGACAGGCCGACCCGCGCGCCGTCCTCGACGATCAGGCCCATGTGACGCAGCACCGGCACCGTCGTGCGCAGCGCGCGCTGATCGATGGGCAACTCTTCGGGCAGCCTGGGCCGCTCGGCCAGCAGATCGAACAGGCCCAGCGCCGACCACGCGGAGGCCACGGCCAGGGCCTTCGCCGCGCGCAGCATCTGCTCGAAGTCGGCCTCGGTACGAACGGGGAACATCTCTGACCTCCGAGTGAGCTGGCCCCCTCGGATAGCACAGCGTGGGCTCGGGCCGCACGGGCGGATCGCCGCGAACCGGGGAGGCGCATCGACGATGCCCCCTGCGAATCGCCAGTCTGCTGGCGCTGGCGCTCTCCCCCGCTGTAAGATCGGCCCGCGCCCGCGTCAGGTGCGCCATCGAACGCACTTCGCATCCGGAGCCCCCACCATGCGCGCCCTCACCGTCCTCGTCGCCACCCTGGCCCTGAGCCCCCTCGCCGCCCGCCCCGCCGCCGCCTGCAGCCCGCCTCCGTCCATCTGGACGCTCGGCGCCAGCTACCCGGCCGCGGACGCCCTCGACGTGCCCACGGACATCGTCGTGATCATTCGCGGGGTGGACGCCTACGGCGGGGCCTATGACTTCGACAGCCACGCCACCCTCGAGGTCAGCCTCGACGACATGCCGGTGGACGGCGAGCGCCTTCCCGCCGCCTTTGGGAACGAGGCCCTCTGGCGTCCCGAGGCGCCCCTCACCGCCGGCGCGACCTACACCGTGCACGTGGTGGTTCAAAACGAGGACGCGGAGTGGTTCGGCGGCGACGTCGAGGGCGAGACCGAGCGGACCTTCGCCTTCACCGCCGGCGCCGAGGCTGCGGCCCCGGCCACGGAGGCCTCGCTCGACGCGGTCGCCGCCGAGGCCTTCGTGCGCCCAATCGAGGAGTGCGCCGACGAGTTCGAGGGCGCCTGCTACTGCCAGGACGTCCGCGTCGTGGGCGAACAGGTGCGCCTGAAGGTGCGCGCCACCCTGGGCGTTCCGGCCCATCCGCTCGCCGAGACCGCGGTCCTCGGCATCCGCGTGGGCCCCTCGGTCGACGCTGTCTCCGCCGGCCCGGTGCAGGCGGGGCGCGTCGCAGAGGGTCAGGCCCAGGTGGCGTTCGCCTACGACCTGGGGCTCCGGGACGCGTGGTCGAGCGACGAGGTCTGCGTGGGCTCGGTGCTGATGGATCCGCGTGGCGCGCGCATCGACGGCCCGGTTACGTGCCAATCCATCGCCGAGGTGGCCCCGACGCCCGACACGCCCGAGGCGCGCGATGAGCACGGCACGCCGAACGGCCCCGCCGACACCGACGGCCCCAACCGTCTCGACGATCCCGACGGCCAGACGAACGGCGACACCGGCAGCGGCGACAGCGAGACCAGCGCCGGCAGCGACGGCGGCTGCGACGCCA
>CALBMW010001118.1 GCA_937896275.1 uncultured Myxococcales bacterium | reverse complement strand
AGGCGTCGAGGCCGCAGGTCGCGGCCGCCAACCCCGGCGCCAGCGACGCCGCGCTCAGCAACGCGGCGCTCAGCAACGTCGCGCTCGGCAACGCCGCGCCCACCGACCACCGTGTGCCCTTCAGGGTCACCGCGCACCGCATTCCACGATCCTCAGCGCGCACGCCGCGCCGGAGCGACCATGTAGCAAAAGGTCGGGTCGTGAAGGAATGCGACAAATCGTCGCAGGGACCCTCGCGCGGTCGGCGGGCTCTCACCGGCTCGGTGGGTACTTCTGCAACTTTCGCTGCAGCGACCGCCGGTGCAGGCCGAGCCGGCGCGCGGCCTCGCTGATGTTGCCGGCGCAGTCCGTCAGCACGCGGTTCATGTGCTCCCACTCGACCCGCGCCAAGCTGGGTGGATCCTCGGCCGGATCGCCCGGCGCGCCCGCCTCGCTCGGCTCGAAGGCCGCGAGCACCTGGTCCGCGTCGCAGGGCTTGGGCAGGTAGTTGACGGCGCCGAGGCGCATGGCCTCGACGGCGGTGGCTATGCTGCCGTACCCGGTCAGGACGACGCAGCGGGTGGTGGGGTCGAGGTCACGTAGGGCGCGCACGACGTCGAGGCCCGAGCCGTCGGGCAGGCGCAGGTCGACGACCGCCATCTCGGGGCTGTCGGCGGCCGCCGCCTCGAGGGCCCCCACCACGCCCGCGGCCGTGCGGACCTCGAGGCCCCGTCGCCGGAGGGCCTTGGCGAGTCGCTCGCGCAGCGCCTCATCGTCGTCGACCAGCAGCAGAGAGGGGGACGTCGGCTCGGTCATCGCGTCTCCGCCGCACTCAGGAGCGGCCACCGCAGTGTCACGGTACACCCCGCGTGCGGCGATGAGACGAGGTCGAGCGTTCCGCCGACGGACTCGGCGAGGGTGCGCGCGAGGAACAGGCCGAGGCCCATGCCCACGCCAGGCGCGCGCGTCGTGAAGAAGGGCTCGCTCGCGCGGGCGAGCACGTCGGCTTCCATCCCCGGGCCCTCATCGCGCACCGCGACCTGCAGCACATCGCCGTGTCGCTCGGCGTAGACCCGCACGGGCCGGCCCGAGGGGGCCGCGTGGGCCGCGTTCTCGGCCACCGCGCGCACGGCGCGCTCCAGCGCTCGGGGGAAGGTACGCACCGGGCCTGCATCCAGGGGCGCGGCTACCTGCACCTCGACCGCGCCCAACCCGAGGACGGCCTTCGCCAACAGCGCGCCCACGTTGATGGAGGCCCGAGGCTCGCAGGGCCCTTGACCGGCCTCGAGCGCCATGCGATCGAGCACCGCCCGGCAGCGATCCACCTCGGCGCGGATCAGCCGCACGTCGTCGGTCAGCTCATCGACGTCGACCCGACCCTCGAGCTCGCGTGCCAGCTCGCCCGCGGCGACCGCGATGGTGCTCAGCGGCGTGGACAGCTCGTGTGCGGCGCCCGCGGCCAGCGTGCCCAGCGCCGCCAGCCGCTGGGCGCGGGCCGTGGCCTCGCGCGCGGACGACAGATCGAGATCGCGCCAGCGCAGCGCCCGGTCCAGTCGCCCGACGAAGGACACGATGCCCGCCGCGGTCAGCGCGAAGGCGGCCCACATGCCGCGCAGGTGCAGGCTCATGTCGTGGTGCGCGTGGGGATCGTGGCCCAGGAAGAGCGCGGCGAAGCCCGCGCTGGCCAGCCCGACCAGCCCCCAAGCCCAGGCGGGCGGCAAGGTCACCACGGCCAGGGCGATGTAGATCAGGTAGACCGAGGTGAACGGATTCGAGGCCTTTCCGGTGAGCCACAGCAGGGCAGTGAGGCTGAGCACGTCGAGCACGAGCAGCGCGACGGGCAGCCGCCGGGGGGGGCGTCGCGCGGCGCGCACGGCCAAGAGGTTGCTGACCCCGCCCAAGGCCATCAGGGGCGCGATCCAGCCCCAGGGCAGCCGCGCGTCGAAGGCGACCACCGCCACGCCGAGCACGAGCGCCTGACCCAGCAGTGCGGCCCAGCGCAGGCGCAGCAGCCAGCGCAGGCGCAGGGCGAAGGCGGCGTCGGTCGGCGCCGCGGCCGTCACGCCGCGTCAGCGATCGGGTGGGCCACGACCAGACGCAACCCCTCGTGTGCATTGGGGAATCCGGGGACGTCGCGACCGCGCTGCACCCTCGAGGCGCGCAGCCCGGCGGCCGCCAGCACCTCGCTGACACGGTCGGGCGCGGGCACCCAGCGCAGGGGCTCGCCGAGACCGCCGATGGCCGCGCGACCCACGCGCTGGGCCGCGCGCGCAGCCGATCGTCGGGGCGCGTACCAGACGTCGAAGAGCACGCTCGATCCCGGGGCCAAGAGGCCCCCGAGCGTGCCGAGCGTGGCGCGCACGGCCTGCTCGGTCAGGTACATGCTGACGCCCTCCCAGATCACGACCGCCGGCTCCCCGGCCGCGAAGCCGGCGCCGCGCAGGGCCTCAGCCAGGTCGTCGCATGCGAAGTCGATGTCCACGCGCCGCACGTCACCGGGCGGCTCACCGGGCGCCAAGGCCGCGCGCCGGGCCGCTGTCGCGGGGTGGTCGACCTGAAACACCGGGCGGCCCGCGAGATCCTCGGCCAACCGCCAGGGCCGCGCGTCGAAGCCCGCGCCGAGCAGCACCAACTGGGTGGAGCCGTCCGCCAGGCCTTCGCGCGCCATCGCGTCAAAGAACGCGTGGCGCGCCAGCACGCCGGTGACGAGGCCCATCGAGAGCCGGTCGAGGGCGGGGCCGAAGCCCGGCACGCGGCGCCACAGCGCGAGGCCCGCGCGCCCGACAGGGCCGAGAAAGGACGGCGCGATGGGGTCATCGCCCGAGGCGGCGCGAAAGAGGGCGACGGCCTGGGCCGTCAAGCTGCCGTTACGTTGCATGGTCCACCCCTGTCTGCACCGCTCACCCCGTAGTCGCGCGCATCGTGCGGTTGGTTGCGGTGTAGCAGAGGGTCGGGGGACGCGGGACACAATTGGGGGGATCTTCTCGGATCCCGCGCTGGGGGCCGCAGTGCGCCCCCGGGGGGGCCGGAGGACGGCACGGTCAGGTGCCGCACTGGGGCTGCGGAGAACTCGGGGTCGCACCGCACGCAGCGGCGCACGGATGGCGCGGAGGCGGACGGCCGGCCGGCGCACCGTCGCCTGATCAGGTGTTCTGGAAAACCGGGGCAGGTCGACCCGGCTACATGTCAAGTGGCTAGTCTTGACCCCCTCGGATCTCGGCCACCACCCGGGAGCTACGAGCGGCCCCAGCAGCCACAGCCAGGGGTCGAGACCCGCTACTTGACACTTGCCATGCCTGCAGGTCCGACAACGCGCCCGACGCCCGACGGGCAAGTGTCAAGTGGCGGGCCTTGACCCCGACAACCGTGCGCGCGGCAGCAGCCCCAGGTGGCACCCCGGAACTACGGGTGGCCCCGGCCAGCGCCCACGCGGCGGCGGCGGGCACGGTTGCGGTTCGCGTAGGTCCACCCTGCGGGGGGGTTGCCGGGCGCGGTCGCGCGAGCGGTGGTCTGCGCGGCGCTGCTGCTGCGGATCGCGGCGGTTTGCGGCGGCTCGCGTAGTTCCGCCGTGCCAGGCGGGGCTGCTGCCGCGCGCACGGTTGGGGGAGTCAAGGCTCGCCACTTGACAC
>CALBMW010001117.1 GCA_937896275.1 uncultured Myxococcales bacterium | reverse complement strand
GTCTGCGCGCCGCGCCCGACGCGTCATCGGTCGCCGCGCGCACCGTCCTCGCGCCGGTGCGGTCGCAGTGGAAGGCCGCGCGCCTGCAGGTGGACGGGCTGCCCAAGGACGGGATCTATGTGCCCGCGGTCGAGCGCGCCGGCGGCCTGACGCTGACGACCGGGCACCGTCACGTGGTGACCTGGGTGCAGCCGGGCTGCGAGACCGTGGTGCGCATCGTGGAGCTGCCGGCCGACGCCGCCAACGCGCCGACGCTTCACTTCAACGACTGCACCTTCCTCGCGGCGCGCTATCGGGTCCGCTCCGACAAGGCCGGCAACGTGGTGCTCGGCAGCTCGGTCGTGGGTCAGACGAACCAGATCATCACGCACGAGATGACGGCGCTCACCGCGCGGCTGGACCTGACCGTCGAGGGGCCCGACAACCACAAGATTCGCCAGGCCGTCGCCCTCACCGCGGGTCAGATGAGCGAGGTCGAGGTAAGCTTCTGACCGTGCGCTGCCCCGCCGCCCTGCTCGCCGCGACCCTCGCGGCCCCGCTCGCGTACGCGCAGCCCCGCGCGGATGCCCCCGTCGCGACCGCCGCGCGGCCGGCGGATCCGGAGCGAGAGCTGGCCGACGCCGAGAACAGCTACCTGTACGGCGACTATCCGCGGGTGGTGCGCAAGCTCACCCCGCTGGTCGAGCCGGACGTCCTGCTGGTGTCCGCCACGGATCAGGCGCAGGCCTACGAGCTGCTCGGCCTGGCCCATTTTTTCTTGGATCAGCGGGAGCTTGCGCGCAAATACTTCGAGCGACTTATCAAGTTTCGCCCGGACTACGAACTCAACCCCGTCCTGGTGCCGCCGCCGGTGGTCGCCTTCTACGGCGAGCTCCACGAGACGCTCGCCGACGAGATCAAGCGCCGCCGCGACGAGCTGCGCCGGCAGGAGGAGGCCGAGCAGGAGCGCCGTCGCCTCGCCTCGACGATCGTCTACGAGCGACGCCTCAACTCGCGCTTCGTCGCCTCGATGCCCTTCGGGATGGGGCAGTTCCAGAACGAGGACCCCGGCCTCGGCGCGCTCTTCCTGGGCACCGAGCTGCTGGCCACCGGGCTGTCCTTCGGCTTCTATCTGGCCGTCCTGGATCTGCGCGCCGAGGACGGCACCTTCGCACGGGGCGACGTGGCGCGCGCCGAGTCGCTGCAGCAGGCCCAGCTGGTCAGCGGCGGCATCGCCCTGGCGCTCGTGCTGGGCGGAATCCTGGAGGCGCACCTGGCCTTCGACGCCGACGACGGCCTGACCGAGGTGAGGCCGGGACCTGTGATCGGCCCCCAAGGTCTGCTCTGGCGCTTCTGAGTCCCGCGCGTGATCCCGCGCGCTCGCGCTCGCAGGCTGCTAGTCTCGGGCCCTTCGTGCCCGCACGGGAGACCCAATGCCCAGCCTGGTGACCGGCGGACGCCCGCACCCGATCATGCGCAAGCTGACCTCGATCGGCTCAGATCCGGACAACGACGTCGTGATCCAGGGGCCCGACGTGGCCCCGACCCACGCCCACGTCCGCCTCGAGGGCGGCCGCTTCGTGCTCGTCGCGAACTCGCGCGCCAACGTGATCTGCGTCAACGGCCGCAAGACCCGCAAGCACCCGCTCGAGCACGCCGACGACATCGACCTGGGCGGCGCGACCCTGCGCTTCAACCTGTGGGACGAGCCCACCACCATCGAGGTCGAGCGCCACGCGCCCCTGCCCGAGGATCAACTCCAGGCCTATCGGCGCCTGCTGGCCTTCTCGATCAGCCTGGCCCAGCGCCAGGACGTCGGATCGATGCTCGAGGCCCTCATGGACGAGGTCGTCGCCCTCACCGGCGCCGACAAGGGCTTCCTGCTCATGACGGACGACGGGGGTGTGCACGTGCACACCGCCCGCAACCTGAACCGCGAGAGCATCGCCGCCACGCTCGACCACGTGAGCGACAGCATCATCAGCCGCGCGATCGAGACCCGCGAGCCGGTCATCGTCAGCGACGCCCTCAACGACACCGTCTTCCACGCCAGCGCCTCGGTGATGCAGCTCAAGCTGTGCAGCGTGATGTGCGTGCCGCTGCTCTTCTCGGGCGAGCTGCTGGGCCTGCTCTACGTAGGCAACGACAACGTGGTGAACCTGTTCGAGGAGCAGCACCTGCTGGTCTTGGCGGTCTTCGCCAGCCAGGCCGCCCTGCTCGTGCAGCACGCCATGCAGCGGGCAGCGCTGACGCAGGACAACGCGCGGCTGCGCGAGGCGCTCGTCGGCAAGCGTTTCGGCTCGATCGTCGGCTCCTGCGACGGGATGAAGGCCGTCTTCCGCAAGGTCGAGAAGGTGGCCGCCACCGACATCGGCGTGCTGGTGCTGGGCGAGACGGGGACGGGCAAGGAGCTCATCGCGCGCGAGATCCACCGGCGCTCGCCTCGGGTGGACGGCCCCTTCGTGGCGGTCAACTGCGGGGCGATCCCCGAGAACCTGATGGAGAGCGAGCTCTTCGGCCACCGGCGAGGCGCCTTCACGGGCGCGGTGGAGAACAAGGTCGGCTCCTTCGCGGCGGCCAACAAGGGCACGCTCTTCCTCGACGAGATCGGCGAGATGCCGGTCCACCTGCAGGTCAAGCTGCTGCGCGCGATTCAAGAGAAGTCGGTCACGCGGGTGGGCGACTCCAAGCCGACCCCGGTCGATCTGCGCCTGGTCGTGGCCACCAACGTCGACCTCGAGGAGGCCATCCGCCAGGGACGCTTCCGCGACGACCTGTACTACCGCATCAACGTCATCAGCATCGACCTGCCCCCGCTGCGCGCCCGCGACGACGACGTGGTGCTGATCGCGCGCTTCCTGCTCGAGAAGTACGCCGAGGACTACGGTCGACCGATCACGGGCTTCAGCAACGACGCGGTGATCGCGCTGCGCAAGCACCTGTGGCCGGGCAACATCCGCGAGCTCGAGAACCGGTTGAAGAAGGCGGTCGTGCTGGCCGACGGCCCCCGCATCACCAGCGTGGATCTCGACCTCGACGACGACGTGCTCACGGGCCGCGTGCTGCCGCTCGCCGAGGCCAAAGACGCCTTTCAGCGTCGGTACATCGACGAGGTCCTGGCGCTCAACGAGGGCAACCGCACCAAGACCGCCCGCGACCTGGGCGTCGATCCCCGCACCATCTTCCGCCACCTGGAGAAGCTGCGGGACGAGGCCGACGAGGTCGACGCCTGAGGGTGGAATCCCGTGGGTGCCCGATCACTCGCCGCGAGCTGGGAATCCGACCGTCCGGTCCAAAAAAGTCATCGCTGGTCACGAGACCCCTTTGCACCGTTCGGGTGCGCTCTGGTAAATGATGCGTCGTCGCGACCGTGGAGAGCGCCGGTCGGGTACGCAGACAAACCGAACACACTGTGTTCACTGGGTTTTTACGACCCCCGGAGGAGATCCCATGGCGAGCTTCACGAAGCTTCTGACGATCGGCCTGGCCTCATCGGCCCTCATGTTCGCGGCCGGTTGCGACGATGGCGGCAGCAGCACCGACCCCGGCGACACGGCTGACTCGGGCCCCGGCGCAGGCGGCACCCCCGGCGCGGGCGGCACCCCGGGCGCTGGCGGTATCCCCGGCGCG
>CALBMW010001116.1 GCA_937896275.1 uncultured Myxococcales bacterium | reverse complement strand
CCGACGCCGATCTACCTGGTCCACCGCCACCCGACGCCGCCCCGGAGGTCTCGCCCCCCGACGCCGCGCCCCCCACACCGGACGCCGGCCTCGTCGGTCCACCGACCGCCCGTGGCTGTTTCGCCGCGCAGCTCCCATCGGGTGGACAGCCCCTGGTCGACTACGATGCCTGGGGCCCGCGCATCGGCACGCACTGCAAGGGCACGAATCATCAGGACATTCAGGGTGTTCAGCGGGTGGTCTTCGTGGGCGACTCCGTCACCGTGGGCACGCCGCCGACCCCCGAGCAGGCGTGGTATCGCAACCTGATCGCGCAGGCCCTCGCCGCCGAGTGGGGCCTCGCCGCCCCGCAGTGGCCCTGGAGCGGCGCCGATGTGATCAACGGCGTGGGGGCCCAGCAGGACTCCGGCGACTTCGCGGTGTGCGCCAAGTGGGGCGCCCGCACCGACGACATCTACCGGCCGCCGCACGAGCAGCTGCAGACCTGCCTGCCCGAAGAGGAGCGCGAGAAGACCACGCTCGTCATCATGACCGTCGGCGGCAACGACATTTTCAGCTGGGCGCAGGACCTGGTGGCCGGTGAGGATCCGGCCGCGCTGCGCCTGGCTGCCGAGCAGGCGGTGGCCGATCTGGAGGAGGCCGTGCGCTGGCTCACTGACGATCCGGCCCGCTTCCCCGGTGGGATCTACCTCGTGTTCGCCAACACCTTCGAGTTCACCGACCAGGACTCCGGGCGCGACCTCGCCACCTGCCCCGGCGCCGACTTGATCGGGATGGACCGGGCGCTGGTCGACCCCGCGTTCCAGGAGCTCTCGACGTGGATGATGGGCGAGTACATGCGGATCGCGGTCGAGACCGGGACCGACATGGCGTTCATGGGCGAGCACTTCTGCGGCCACGGCCACATGCGCGAGGAGCCGGCCGGACGCTGCTACCGCGGTCCGGCCACCGAGCTGTGGTTCGACATCACCTGCCTGCATCCGAGCGCCGAAGGGCACGCGGGCCTCGCCGATTTGTTCCTGTCGGTGATTCGCGAGTAGCGCGCGAGGGATCGGGATCCTCGCTCTCGCGGGTCGCCCGGAACAGATGTCGCCCAGCACAGGGACGTCGTGACGTGGTGAGGCGCCGCGGCGGTCAGGGCAGGGCGATCGGCAGGCGCAGCGGCCACACCTGATCCTGGTCGTCGACGAGATCGCAGCGCAGCGTCGCCTGGGCGCCGGGCGGCGCGTCCTCGGCCACCTCGACCGCGACCGACGCGCTGCCGCAGTCGGCGTCCGCGGCGCAGTGGCTGTAGCTCAGCGCGTCGCTCCAGGCCTGAACGGTGAGCCAGGCGGCGTCGCTGATGACCGTGCAGCGCGCGGAGGTCAGGGCAGAGGCGCCCACGTTCTGCAGCCGCACCGTGAGCTGACCGGCATAGCCCGGGCCGAGTGCTTCGCCATCGCGCACCGTGAAGCCGTCGAAGATCGGGCGCGCGGCGCTCCGCTCGACGCGGGTCTGGAAGGCGATCTCGCGCGTGGCCTCCTGCTCGTCGACCAGGGCGCAGGTGAAGCGTGCGAGGGTGCCGGGCGCCAGGTCGGGGGCGACCGTCACGGCGACGCTCGAGGCGCCGCACGTCTGGCCGGCGCTGCAATACGGGAAGTCGAGGTCGTCGTCGTAGGCCTGCACCTCGACGCCCACCGTCTGGCTGGCCACCACGCAGCCCGAGCGCGTGATGTCCGCGCCGCCGTCGTCGCGCACGCCGATCTGCAGCGTCGCCCGCTCGCCGGGGTTCAGGACGCCGTCACCGTTGTCGTCGCGCTCGATCCGCACGTCGTCGACGGCCAGCGCCACGTCCGCGTCTTCGATCGCGATCTCGAAGGTGAAGGCGTCGCACCGGAAGCGCGCCACGGTGCCGGCGGCGACCTGCGCGCCGACCTGTACCGCCACGTCGCTCGTGCATGCGCCACAGTATGAGACCGAGAGGTCCGCGTCCCAGCTCTGCACCTCGACGCCGGGCGTCTCACTCGTGACGGTGCAGGTGAGGCGGTCGTCCAGCCGACCCTCGAAGGAGACGCGCAGGCGGGCGCTCTCGCCCGGGTTCAGCCGGCCATCGCCGTTGGCGTCGCTCTGCACCGCGACGCTGCCGACGCGCAGGATCCCCAGCGGCAGCTCGTCGCTGGCGGCCTCGCAGGCGAGGAGCACGAGGGCGGGCCACAACGGGTACGCGGCCCTCATCGCCCCGGCTCCGGCGCCAGGTCCAACGCCACCACGCGCCCCAGGTCGCCGCCATAGCCCGCGCCGACGAGGTAGAGCGTGCCGCCCTCGGCGGCCACGCCCGTGACGCGGCCCAGATCAGCGGGCAGATCGACCGTGCCCCGCGGCGTCGCGCGGCTTGGGCTCGAGGCGTCGGCCACGGTGAACCGTGCGCTGAAGGTCACGCCGTCCGTCCGCGGGCTGCGATCGTAGAGCAGGTAGTCTGCGCCGAAGCGTGTCAGCGGCCCGGGCGCCCCGTCGAGGTCGATCTCGAGGACGGTCGCGAAGCGCGGCGCCGCCCGCACGTTCAGGTGGTCGCCCTCGGCGCTCACCAGGCCGCGCTCGCCGGTCGTCAGGCCCTGAAGGTCGCGCAGGCCCTCGGCCACGAGCACGGCCGCGTCGCCGTCCAGCCGATACAGGCGGTCGGCGTAGCCCACGAAGAGCGCGTCGTCGTGCCACGCGAGCGCGCGGGCCCCCCGAGCGGGCAGCGGGGTGGCGCTCACCTGCCGGCCGTCGAGGTCGAACTCGACCAGTCGGTCATCGGCGCGATCGGTGGTCCACAGGTGGTCGCCGTGTACGGCCAGGCCGCGTGGCTCGGCCACGTCAGTCAGCGGGATCGAGCGCGCCCCGAGCACCGTAGGGCCGACCGGGGTCGCGGCGGGGGACGCGTCTGCGCCGGGTCCGGCGTCGGCCTCGAAGGGCGCCCCGTTTGCCTCGGCCAGGTAGTCCTCGGCGGGCTGCGCGCACCCCGCCAGCCACAGCAGTGCCAGCGCCACGCGCGCCCTCACCACGTGGCCCGCACGAACGCGCCGCCGGGACCAGCCCCCCAGCGCAGCGCCGCCTCATCGGGCGTCGTTCCGCCCAGCAGCCACCAGCCCAATCCGCCAGCGACCGCCGCCGCGCCGACCACGTACAGGGCCGTGCTGGTGCGATAGCTCGCGTCGACCTCGTCGCGCAGGGTGAGGTTGGTGGGATCGTCCTGCAGGGCGGCGCCGTCCTCGCGGTTCTTGAGCGCGAAGGCCGTGCCCAGGCCGAGCGCGGCGGCGCCGCCCACCATCAGCCACAGGGCGCTCTTGGGACGCTCGACCCCGCCCTGCGCAGGGGCGGTGGCCGCGCGCGTCCCGGCCCCGAGCATGGCGGTGATGCCCGTGCGCCCGTCGGGGCGAAGGTCGAGCGCGCCGCGCCAGCGCTCGCCCGCGCCGCGCACTTCGACGACGTGGCTGCACAGGGGCACGGGCAGGTCGGTCCCGCTTCGGCCGACCAGCGCGCCGTCGACCCGCACCTCGGCGTCGACGGGGGCCCCGTCGCCGTCGACCGCGTCCACGCGCAGCCGCGCCTCGCGCAGCGTGGGCGCCAGATCGACGCGGCGGCTCTCACCGGGCTGGAGCGTGACGTCGAGCCTGAGAGGGCGATGGCATCGCGACGAGGCCTCGATGTGATGGGCGCCGGCGGGCAGGCTCAGCGACGTCAGCCCGCCCGGCGCGATCTCGACGCCGTTGACGCGCAGGTCGAGGTCCTCGGCGCCGCGCACCGTGAGGGTCGCGGGCGGCCCCGC
>CALBMW010001115.1 GCA_937896275.1 uncultured Myxococcales bacterium | reverse complement strand
CGCCCCCGCGCGTCCGCCTCACCGTGCGTCCCCGCAACGTCCGCCAGCTGCGCGCGTTCGTGGCCTTGGGCTCGGGCCGGGACGCGGCCTTCGTCCCGACCCTGCGGCTGGCCCCGATCGGCAGCCCGGTCACCCTTCGCCTCGTGCACCCCCAGACGGGCGCGACGCTGCACATCCCAGGGCAGGTGATTCGGGCGCTGGACTCCATCGAGCCCGCCGAGAGGGGGGTGAGCATCCGCCTCGAGCGCCAAGCCGTGGACTTCGACTCCTGGCACACCTTCCTGGAGTGGTCCGCCGCGGCCTCGTCGCCCCACGTCGAGCCGTGACTCGGCCCATGACCCCGCGGCGCCCCCCTCGATTGACGCGCCCTCGCCCGCGGCGGCCGCTGGTCGCGCCCCGGTGTTTGCGCGGCAGGTCGAGGGCCCGTGGACGATCCTGGCTCGCCCCTTCGTTGGATCGCGGCCCCTCCGTCCGGAGGTCAGCTTGGGACGGTGGCGGTCCATTCTGTGGGTGCTCGTCTTCGCCCTCGGCACGGTGATCGCGGCTGACCTGGCCCTCCAGCGCCTGGTGCCCGCACCGGAGCCGTTGCTCGAGGTCGACGACGGCGTGCTCGCGCTGAGACAGAGCGGCCCCGAGATCCTGGTCATCGGCTCGAGCCACGCCCGCTCCTTCGCCCCGATCCGCGACCGCAGCGCGGCGGCGAGCGGCGGGCGGAGCGGCATGGTCCTCGTGGCCCTCGATCACCCCCCGCAACAAGAACTGGGCTTCGTGGCGCTGGCGGCGGCTGTGGCCCCACTCGGTGCTCGTCCAGGATCGCGGCATCCACCGGCTGCGTGGTCCCCTGCAGGACGCGCTCGGCTTCGGCCGCACCGACGCGGGTCCGTGGGCTGGGGGCTGGGGTCGTGGGCGCTGACCCAGAGCTTCTTCGTGTTGACGCTCATCCCGTTCCGCGCCCCGTCCATCGGGGTCGCGGCCACCTTCGCGGGCGGCCTGTTCGGCGGCGGCGCGCAGGGCGTCGCGTTCGACTCGAAGGTCGCGCTGCTCAGCGTCGCCGTGTGCGCTGCGGTCCTGGTGGGCACCCACGTCCTCCGCGTCGGCCCGCTGGCCGCGCTCGGGGCACGCGCCGTCACCCTGCCCGCCCCCCTTCGTGGGGTGGCGTGAGGGCTCGTCGTCGTCTACCTGCCGCTGTTCATGCCCCTGGCCGGCGGGCGCTTCATCTACGACCAGTTCTGATGCCTCACGCGCGGGCCGAGCCTGACTCAGAAACTCCGCGCCAGCGCCGCCACCGCCTCGCGGGCTGTGTCTCTGAGGGGCTTGCCATGAGCGCCGATCAGGTGCTGGAAGTCCAGCGCCGCCAGGCGCTCGAAGTCAGCGCGCAGGTTGCCTCCGCCGGCGCTCATCGCCTTGCGCCAAGGCGGGCCGACCACGGCGGGCGCGCGGCGGAAGCCCATTAGATTCATGGCGATCCGGGCGATTGGCGAGCACCCCTCGGTGTCGGGGTGGTGCTGCACGCTGTCGGTCGTGAGCAACACGCCCCCCGGCAGCAGCAGCGCGCCCTCGGGGTGACGCGCCCCGCGGAAGCGGAAGAGTTCGGCGCCCGGCACCGGGAGCTCACCCGCCTCGACGATCTCGTGGTCGGTGCTGAGGCCCCGGCTGTGGCGGGCCTTGGGGAAGGCCCACACCTGCGCGCCGAAGCGGTGCTTGTACCAAGGATCGTCGCGGTCGTGGAAAGCGCCCAGCTTGATCACGTGGCGGACGGCGCCGAGCGCCTCGAGCCGAGCCTCGCCCGCGGGCGTGAGGCGGACGCTGTTGACCACCGTCAGCTCGCCCCCATCGCGCAGCACGACCATGTTGCGCGTGGCGTGTCCCCACCGGAGGGCGAGGCGACCGGTCACCAGGAACACCCCCGGGAAGGCCTCGGTCAGCTCGCCGTGAGGCTCGGCGGGGAGGTAATCGTCGCCCATCGACATCGCACGTCCTTCACTCTGCGGACCCGACGCTCGGCTGAACCCAACAGGCCCGGTCGAAGATCGGCTCGACCGTGCCCTTCGGCGCCCGGCCACGGTGGCGAGTGGCAGACCGGATTGCAACGCCGCCGTCGTGGCGCGGCAGTGCGGCGGGTCTGGCCCCGGGGTGCGAAGCCCTGGGTGCGAATGGGGCCGACCCCCTTCCCCCGCCCTCGGGTGAGGCCCCGGGGCCCCACTCATCGGGACGCGGGCTGGCGACGGGTGGACCCAGCGCGGGCGCCAGGGCGCGTGGCCGTGCGCCTCGCTCGTCGGCCCGCCCCTTGCTGAGGCAGGCGCCATGCGAAGCTCACCCCGGCCGCTCGTCACGCTCCCCCTGTGCGCCTTCATGCTGCTCGCGCTCGCCGGCTGCGTGTCCGACGGGCCCGACGAGCCGACCGGGGACGCCGTCGACGGCGCGTCGGCCGACGGTCGCGACGCGGCAGACGGCGGCACCTCCGGCCCGGACCTCGGGGATCCTCCGATGGCCCCGGACGCCGACGGCGCCACCCCGCGGGTCGACGCCGCGGAGCCCGACGCCAGCTCCCCCGAGCAGGTGGGCGACGCCGGCCCGGCGCGTCTCGACGCCGAGGCGCGTGCCGATGGCAGCCCGGTGCCCGAGGCCGCGGAGCCCCTCCCCGTCTGCGACTGCTTCGTTCACGTGGGCTGGTGCGCCGAGGGCGTGCTGGAGGAGGCCGCCGGGAGCGAGGTGCCGTGCCGGGTGCCGCTCGCCGAGGCCAACCCGGGCGCGCTGCTCGGCTGCGATGGCGGCGAGTGGGTCGTGCGCGAGGCCTGCGCTCACGGCTGCGCGCCGGAGCCACCCGGCACGCCCGACGCGTGCAACCCGCCGCCCCTGCCCGACTGCCCCTGCTTCGTACGGTCGGCGTGGTGCGGGGAGGGCGCCACCGCCGAGGGCCTGCGGCGTGATCCGGCCTGCCGGGTGCCGCTCGGTCGCGCGCACGCCGACGACCTGCTGGCCTGCGACGGCGATCACTGGATCGTGCGCGAGGCCTGCGCCTTCGGCTGCTTCGCGCAACCGGACGGCGTGCCCGACCGCTGCAACTCGGACCCGGCCGCGGCACCCACGCCACGGCAGCCCGGCTGGGCCCCGTGCCCCAGCCGCGGGTTGTTGCACTACGGCCTGCACCCGGAGGCCTCTGACCGCCTGCGCTGCGCGGGGGTGAGCGGCGATCGCATCTCGCAGACCATCGGCAACGCGGCCGCGTCGGCGGGCTACCACGCCGCGGACGGCCATGCGGCCGGCGAGCCCTACTGTGCGGCCGTCGATCTTCGCACCCGCGACCTCAGCAACCGCGAGATTCGGGCGCTGCTCACCCGCCTCGGCCAGAACGGGTTCGCCGCCTGGTACCGGCAGCCCGGCCACGACGGCTGGCCCGGCAGCGAGGCGCCGCACATCCACGCCGTGTTCTCCGGCGTGCGCATGAAGAGTCAGCTACGGGGTCAGGTGAGGGACTTCCTGGTGGGGCGCAACGGCCTGAGCAGCCACACGCGCTACGGATTCTGGCAGCCGGCCGCCGAGATCCTGCGCATCATCCGCCTGCTGTTCTCGCGGCACTACGATCCCTGAGCGTGGGCCCGCGTGCGGCGCTACGCGGTCGCCGCGACCACCCGGTAGCGGTCGACGGTCGGTCCCACCGCGCAGCGCGCGCTCAACCAAGGGCCGAAGGTGGTGAAGAAGCCCTGCGCCTGCATCGCGCCGAGCT
>CALBMW010001114.1 GCA_937896275.1 uncultured Myxococcales bacterium | reverse complement strand
ACATGTCGCCTTCAGGATCCGCATGCGATTCAGGGCAAACATGGCGAAGCTCGGGGCGCTGGCCTTGCTCGTCCTGAGCGGGGTCATCGCGGGAATCTGACTGTCCCGCCACCGCAGCCCGTCGCCTGCGATGCGCGGCGAACGGGTCGCCCGCGAGGCGGGCTGCTTCGCCTGCCATGGCCCGGGGGGCAGCGCGGGCATCGCCGATCTCGCGGGACCGAACACGCGGGTCCCCTCGTGGGAGGGGCGGGAGCTGGCCTCCTACGCGCGCGACGTGGACGAACTGCGCGCGTGGATCGTGGACGGCGTCCCTCGGCGGCTGTGCGACGCGCGCGGCCCGGACGACGCCCGGCTGCTGCCGATGCCGGCATACGGCGAGCGCCTCTCGAAGGGCGAGATCGACGACCTGGTCGCCTATCTGGTCGCGGTGTCAGGTCTGGCCCCTGCGATGCCCGACCGGGCCTACGAGGGCCGCGTGGTGGCGACGCGGCAGGGCTGCTTCGGCTGCCACGGGCCCTCGGGCATGGGCGGCGCGCTCAACCCAGGCAGCTTCACCGGCAGCATCCCCGCCCTGGACGGGCCCGACTACGCCGAACTGGTGCACGACGAGGGCGAGCTGCGCGCGTGGATCCTCGACGGTCACCCGCGGCGGCTGTGGGACCACCCGATCGCGCGGCGCTTCCTCGAGGGTCAGGTTGTGAAGATGCCCGCCTACCGGGCGCTCCTCTCCGAGGACGATGTGGGCAAGCTGATCGCCTACATCGACTGGCTCCGCCGCGACGCCACGCCTTCGCCCGCCGCGCCCGCGCCCGCGCCCCCACCCGAGAGAAGTGTCAGGCACTTCTTCCGCCGTGCCGCTGGACGCGCACTACGCGCTCGGCGTGCGGGCGATCTTCCCGGTCCAGAAGTATGACAACGGCTTCTCGGCGGGCGACGGCCAGCGCGGGATCATCGAGATCGCCAACCTCATCAACAGCGGCCATTGGTCCAACTTCGTCGACGACTGCCCGCATGTCCCCACGGCGTTCGACCATGGCCCGGTGAGTTTTGGCGGGATCAACCAACCACGTGACGTCTACGATGCGCCCGCGCCCAACGACGTGACCAGCTTCTTCGCCCGCCCGCTCGCCACGATCCTGCCCTTCGCGAGCGCGCTACAAGCCCCCGGCATCGAAGGCGAATACTGCCAGAAGGCGGGGCTCACGCCGCTGGGCGAGACGCTCATCAGCGAGATGATGAAGCGTGGGATGATCATCGAGGTCGACCATCTTCCCCAGCGGTCGGTCGCGCGCGCCTACGAGATGCTGGTGGAGAACGACTACCCGCCGGCCGCCACGCACGGCAACAACAACGGCGGGTTGGTGTACGAGCTGGGGGGCATCTCGAACACCAGCCTCGGTCGATGCGCCGACCCCGGCGATCCGAAGGCGATGATCCGGAGCTTGCAAGAGCGCGTGGCACTCGCCGCCGACCGGGGCGGATACCCCGCCGAGGGCTTCAGCTTCGACTTCAACGGGCTCGCGCATGGCCCCGGCCCGCGCTTCGGCCCCGACGGCCAATGCGGGCAGCCGCAGGCCAACCCCATCGGATACCCGTTCACGTCGTTCGACGGTGCCGTCACGTTCACCCAGCCTCAGCTCGGGCGTCGCTCCGTCGACTTCAACACCGAAGGCATGATCCACGCCGGATTGCTCCCCGAGCTCATCGAAGACGAGCGCCGCAACGGTGCGACGGATGAGGAGCTCGAGCCCCTGTTCCGATCCGCCGAAGGCTATGTGCGCATGTGGGAGCGCGCGGAGGAGCGAGCGGCGGCGTTGAGGTAGCGGAGGCCGCCGGGGCCATACGCTCCGAGGGGGTCGCCCTCGCGGGGACGGTGGCTGGGGGCTTGGTGGCTGCGCAGAGCTCACGGTGCGCGCCGAGCGGGGCCTCGGCGCTCAGGGCACGCGGAAGATCGCGAGGGTGTCGTGGTTCCCTCGGGACGCCGCCATGAGCGCCGTCGCGTCGGGATGAAAGGCGATGAAGCGCACCGCGTTCAGCCCGTACGGATCCTCCTTGGTGCACAGCCGCACGCAGAAGATCTGCCGAAGAAGTGCTGCCGAAGAAGTGCCAGGCACTTCTTTCCGGTGGCGCCGAGCCGGATCCGGAGAAGTGCCAGGCACTTCTTTCGGGCACTTCTTTCGGCACATCTTTCCGGCGCCGAGCCAGAACCGGAGAAGTGCCAGGCACTTCTTTCCGCACTGCACCGTGACGTCGCGACCGCCCATCCGGAAGGTGCCCGCCGGGATCGGCACCCAGTCGATGAGGGCCTCCACCGACCAGGCCACGCGGAACCCGAGGCGGTTCGTGGCGGTGCCATCCGGCCCCTGGCGACGCGTGTGGGCCGTCCAGGCATCGGGGGGCCCCACCGTGGCGTACCAGTCGCCGCCGCGCAGGGGCCGACCGCAGTCGCCGCAGAGGTCGGTGGCGGGGCTGCCGTCGGTGGGCGCCCGTGGGTACGGAACCCACTCGTCGGCGACCCACTCGGACACGTTGCCCATCAGGTCGCAGATGCCGTGGGTCGTGCTCCCCGTCGGCTTCGAGCAGACGGGCGCGGTGTGCCCGAGACCACACCCGGGGTTCGCTCCACCGGCCCCCGCCGCGATCACGGCCCGATCGCAGGACCAGGGCTCGTCGCCCCAGGGGTAGGCGTCGCCGCCGCCGCTCGCCACGAACTCCCACTCCGCCTCGCTGGGCAGACGGCCGCCGACCCAGCGGGCGAAGGCCGAGGCCTGCGCCCACGTGACGCAGTTGACGGGGTGGTCGCCGCGGTCGGCGACGTCCCCGTTGCAGCCGGGCGCGTTCCCGGGCGCCGAACAGACGCCCGCGTCCCGACACGCGCGGTACTGGGCCACGGTCACCTCGGTCCGCCCCATGGCGAAGGGTGGCACCATCACCACCCGCGTGGGCTGATCATCGGGGCCCTCGCCGTCGGTCCCCATCACGAAGCCGGGCCAGAGGTTGCCCGACACGCAAGGGGCCTCGATGCCACCGGGGCCCGCGAAGGAGAGTGGCTGCCCGTCGGACCCCTCGTCGACGCGACCGTCGCAGTCGTCGTCTTCGCCGTTGCATGCCTCGTGGCCGCCGTTGCAGGTCACCCCGACCGACAAGGTGCAGGCGTCGATGCCGATCTCCCCGAAGCCCGAGACGACCACGTCGTAGGCGCCGGCGGGCAAGGGGGCGTCGATGAGGGAGCAGGCGTCGAAGCCCTCGTCGTCGTCCCCCTGCAGGGCGTCGAGGCGCTCGCCCTGCGCGTCGAGCGGGTACACGGCGAGCAGCGTGTCACCGGGGCAAGCGCCCGCGCCGTCGCTGGTCTCGAGGCGCACCTGGGCCGCCGATGGCAGGTCGAGGCGGTAGGCGTCGTCGCCGGCCGGCACGAAGGCCCCGTGGAAAGTGCCGCCGCCCGTCACGGGCGTCGTCAGCTGGAAGTCCAGGGTGTAGGCGCCGAGCGCGCCGCCCGCCGGCGCTTCGACCGCGAGGGCGTACGAGCCCCCGGCGACCGGGCCCTCCCAGAACGCGCAGCGACCGTCGGGGGCGTCGGCGCCTCGCGCGAGCGGCTGACCGCCGTCGCTCAGCAGGCGCACGGTGGCGCGATCGCCGCAGGCCTCCTGGTCGTCCTGCACGAAGACGCGCACGGTGGCATGCTCGTCGATGGTGAAGAGGAAGGTGTCCCTGCTGCCGGCGGCGGCGCCGTCGGACGCGACCTGCTCACGCGCGCGCTTCAACTCGAAGGTCTCGAGCGTGCACGCGGCGTCACAGCCGTCGCCGTTGCGCTCGCCGCCGTCGTCGCAGGACTCGCCCTCGTCGATGACCTGATCGCCGCACCGGGGGGGCGGGCTGGCCGCCGGCGCCGCCTGCGCCGGGCTGACCCCTCGCGCCGGTCGACATGTCTGCGCGATCGCCGCCCGCGTCACTGCCGTTCTCGCCGGAGCCGTCGTCGCAGCCCGTCGTGAGCTGGGCCACCACGAGCAGGGCGCACGCCGCGCCCATCCTTGCCATTGCTTGCTTCACTCGCCCCCCCTTGATGTCCCGTCGTCGCGGACGGCCCGCGCAGTCTGAGCCTCGTCCGGGGGCCGACTAGAGGCCAAGTGTTGGTGTCGACACAAGCCGAGAGAGAGATGCGGCCGGAAGCGCCCCGCCCGGTGTTTACCCGGGACGCATCAGCGCGGCCGCAGCTCGAACCTGGCCCCCACCACGAACCCGCTCTGGCGCACCACCGGGGGCTCGGGACGGTCGGCTGCACCGCCATCTCGCGGATGCTCCGCGCGAACGCCTCGAAGGGATCGGCACCCGCCCCGATGGGAGCGAGGCTCGGTCCCAGGCTGAGAGACGGTCGTCCCGATCCCTGCGCCTCGGGCACCTCGGCCGGACACCGGTGATGCAGCGCAGGGCGGCCGTGCGTCCCGGGTCGGGCCGGACGACCTGACGTGCCCTCGACGCCCTCGGAGGCTTCATCGCAGCGTTCGACGGCGGGCCGAAAATCACCGCCACGTGCCGCTTGACTCCGCAGCAGATCCTCGGCCAAACAGAGCTGAGTCGAATGTCCGACGGCGCATCGAAGTTGGCGCCGTGCGGGGCCGGACCGCGGGCTCGCAGGCGCAGTGACGCGACGCGGACATCGTTGGAGTGCCAGACCTCAGGAGGGGTGCATGCGCAGGGGATCTTCATCGGCGTTGGTGTGCCTCGGGCTCTTCGTCATCGCGACGTGCCTGGCCCTGCCCGCGGGGGCGCAGGCCAAGAAGGCCGCCAAGCCGACCGCCGGGTCACCGATCGGCAAGACGGTCCAGCTCACATCGCTGAACCGGCCGAAGCAGGTCATCCGCCACAAGGGCGCGGCCGTCGAGCTCGCGCTGGTGGGGGGCGCGGACGCCGCGGCCCTGGACACGACATCGTTCGTGGTCCGCGCCGGGCTGGCCGGCGAGGGCGTCTCGTTCGAATCGAAGGACCAGCCCGGCCACTTCCTGCGCCACCAGAATTTCCGCATCCAGCTACACCTCAACGACGGGTCCGACCTGTTCAAGGTCGACGCCAGCTTCCACCAGAGAACGGGTCTGATCGGGCGCGGGGTCTCCTTCGAGTCGGTGAACTTCCCCGGCAACTTCCTGCGCAACTGTGGCGCGCAGGTGTGGATTCACGACGGCAAGCGGCAGAGCGGGCGCTGCGGCCCCACGTTCCAGAAGCCGGCGACCTTCAGCCTGACTCCCGTCGCGGGTGGCGCGACGGTCGCGGCGGTCCCGGGAGCCCCCGCGACG
>CALBMW010001113.1 GCA_937896275.1 uncultured Myxococcales bacterium | reverse complement strand
GCCGGGCTCGCCGCCCACGCCGGGCATGCCGCCCACGCCGGGCTGGCCGCCCACACCCGGGGCGCCGCCCATGCCGGCCTGACCTCCGAAGCCGGGCGCGCCACCGTTGTTGCCCACGTCGCGAACGGGCCCGGTGTCCGCCGAACCACCGGTGCCGGTGCTTCCATCGTCGTCACAGCCAAACACCAAGGTGCTCGCCGCGAGCACAAACAGGCAGCTCAAGTGGCTCCGCTGTCGCATCGTTCTCCCCGTACGCGTAGATCGCCGGCCGAATCGGCGGCGCAGCCTACCGCCGGCAACCCGCCCGTGACAAGCGGTTGGTGGCCGCGCCACATCCTCGCCGCCGCCCACACGCCCTCGCGCCCGGGGCGAGGCTCAGGGCGCCGTGCACAACCGCATCTGCACGCCCTCGTCGGTGCTCCGCGGCAAGCACCGCTCGGCCGCCGGGCAGTCCAGATCCCGACAGCAGGGCTCCCGGCACACCGCCTCGACGCAGTGTCCGCTCTCGCACGCCTCGCCGCTGGCGCAGTTCTGCCCGTTGGGCGTCTCGCCCCGCAGCAGTGGCACGCACGCGCTCACCACGTTCCCGATCCCGTTGCCCTCGGGCGGCCCCACCACCAGCCCGCACCCAAAGCCCCCGGGGCAGTCGCGATGCGTGCAGCACAGCTCGCCGCACACCCCCGGGGCCTGCCCCGGCTCCCCGAACTCGGGGTTGGCCACGCACACGTTGCTCAGGCAATCGAACTGAATCAGCAGCGGATCCTCGCCACACGGCGCCCCGGTCCCCCCGAACCCCAGCGGGATGTCGCACAGTGCCCGCGGCCGCTCGCCCAGGAAGGTCGGCGCCCAGCGACACACCCGCCCGCCGCAGTCGGCGTCCGTGCAGCACGTCCCCAGGCACCGGTCGTCGCACAGATCGCTCTGGCACTCCCCCACCCCGCCGCAGG
This sequence comes from uncultured Myxococcales bacterium, assembly GCA_937896275.1. GTDB lineage: Bacteria > Myxococcota_A > Bradymonadia > UBA7976 > UBA1532 > JACKDN01. The sequence continues at coordinate 6,709 of CALBMW010001113.1, read as the reverse complement.
CCTGGCCCTCGCGCAGGTCGAAGTCGAAGCCCAACAGCGCCCCGGGCACGCACAGCCGCACCCCCTGGAAGTACAGGCAGCCGTCCCCGCGCGGGCACTCGGCCTCGTCACAGCACAGCTTCGAGCAGATGCCTCCGCCGTTGGCGAGGCCGAGGCAGATGTCGCTCTGGCAGTCGGCGGCGACGTCGCACTCGCTCCCAATCTCGTTGACCGGCGGCGCGATCTCGCACGCGCCGGTGCCCGCGTCGCACACCTGCCCCTGCGCGCAGCCATCGCGGCGGCAGTCGGGGGGATCCTCGGCGACGCACAGGCCGCTCGCCAGATCGCAGCGTTGCCCCGCGCCGCAGCCGTCGGCCGTGCAGTTGTCCACGCACCGCCCGCTGGCCTCGTCGCAATGCTCGCGCACGCTGCAACCGCCCGAAACACAACGATCTTCGGGCACGCAGGCGCCGCTCGGATCGCAGCGATCGCCGACCGGACAGCCCGCCTCGGCGCAATCGAAGGGGCGCGCGCCGCAGCGGCCGCTCGTGGCCTCGCAGATCTCGTCGACGCCGCAGCCGCCCGACCCGCAGCCCGGCACGCACGCCCCCCCCTCGCAGACCATCGCGGGCGGTCCGCAGGCCTGGTCGGCGACGCAGGGTGGCGGCACCATCGGCTCGGTGCACAGGCCGCTCTCGCACACCCAGCCGCGCGGGCAGTCACGGTCGACGCGGCAGTCGAAGGCGCAGATGGCCTCGCGGCAATAGAAGCCCGGCGGGCAGTCGCTGTTGAGTCGGCAGGCGATGACCTCGGCGTCGATCTCGGCGTCCTTCAGGGCCTCGGCGTCGCGCCGCGGCTTGCCCACGCGCGGGTTCATGTCGCCGCTGCCGCCCGACGAGTCGACGCACCCAGAGACGCCCAGCGCGAGGCAGGCCAGGAGCGCGCCCCGACTCACGGGTCGGGCCCCCCGACGTCCACCTGCGCCACGAGGCCGATGTAGGGATCGCCCGTCCGGTATCTATCGAACGCCATCACGCCGGCCAGCGCGGCGAAGGTGACCGGAGCGCCGCTGCAGTCCAACGCGCGCCACAGCGCGACCGCGCCGGCGATGTGCCGGACGCTCTCCGACTCGCGGGCCGCGTAGCGCTCCCAGTGGCCGCCGACGACCAGGAACCGGTCGCCGTTGAGCGCGCCGTGCACCAGGTAGCCGAGCGTGCCCTTGGTCGTGTGCAGCAGATCCTTCTCGGCCAGCAGCAGATCGGTGACGGGCTCGTACCAGCCGACGCCCGTGGGGACGGCCGCGTCGTAGTAGCCGAGGCGGTTCTCGAGCAGGCCGACCACCGGACCGACCTTGAGGCGCACGACGACCATGGCCTCGGCCAGCGTGCCCGAGCCGGGGCGGCCGCCGTCGCGCTGGAAGTCGTCGAGGACCGCGCCGCTCCAGGCCGAGTCGGGGCTCGGCGTGGTCGACACGGGGCCGAAGGTGCCGAAGTACATCAGGCGCTGCGCGGTCAGCCGCAGCAGCAGCGGGGCGATGGGCACGGCCTCGACGTAGGCCCCCGGGTGGAAGGACGCCGGGCTGAGCTGGGTGACGAGGCCCGCCTCGAGATACGCGCCGCGCAGGAGCAGGTGCTCGGTGCCGGCGTAGAGCCGCTGCCGGTAGCCGGTGAAGGACAGCAGACCGAAGCCGGGCCGGTTGGAGCGCGCCTGCAGCGCCGAGCTGTGGCGCCACGCCGCGTCCTCGGCCTCCGCGGCGCCGCTCGCGACCAGGGCGCAGGCGGCCGCGAGGGACACGATGCTCAGCCTCACGCCAGGGCCCGCAGCGCCGCGATCAGATCGCGCATCGCTTGCTGCGCGATGGGGCGGTCGGCGTGGCTGAAGAAAGCGTGCTCGGCGTCGGGGTACTCCAGCAGCGTGGTGCTCAGCCCGTCGACGGCCCGGCGGTCGCGCAGGGCGCGGGCCTGCTCCACCTCGACCAGGGTGTCGGCGGTGCCGTGCAGCAGCACCACCGGGCGCTCGATGGGGCGGCCGTGCAGGGGCGAGCGGGCGCGCCAGACCGCCTGATCACCGCTCTTGGTCACCAGCCGCGTGATGACCTGGGCCAGCCCCCCGCGCAGGTTCGAGAAGTCGTACAGGCCGAAGACGCCGACGTAGGCGCGCACTTGGGGCGCCGTGCGCTCGGCCGCCAGCATGGTCAAGGTGCCGCCCGCCGAGAGGCCGACCACGTGCACGGCGGCGGGGTCCAGATGGTGCGCGTCCGCCTGCCCGCACCACCAATGGATCGCCCCGACGACGTCGTCCACGGCCTCGATCAGGCGCCCGCCGCGGAAGACGAGGCGGTAGTCGATCGCGGCGACCGCGAAGCCGCCGGAGGCCAACTCGGTGGCCAGGAAGCGCACCGGCTTCATGCGGCGCGACCCCACCGTGAAGCCACCGCCGTGCACCAGCACCACCGACGGGTGCGGACCGGGGCCCGCGGGCAGGTAGACGTCGGCCAGCGGCGCCACGCCGCGACGCGCCGACGCGTAGGACATCGCCGCGTGGGTCGGCTGCGCGGGGTCGAAGGCGGGCGGCCCCATCAGACTCCAGAGCGCCCGCACCGCGCTGCCCGTGCGGGTCGAACGTGCGCGTCGGGTCATGGCCTCGATCATTCGGTCTCCGTGAAGCTCATCGTCCATCCCCCCGCGGTCAACCCCCGGTGCTCGTCTCCTGGCGCGTCGCGGTCGTGATCGAAGGGCGTAACACCGCGATTCTATTCGGGGCTCTGCGCAATCGCCGCGATCCGTGCCGCGCGACCGGGCGCGCGCACCGCAGCGAAGCCGCCACCCTGTTTACGCGCTGGGAGCGGGTGGCGACAAGTCGCCCCCTTTCGACCGCGGCGTCGCCGTGGGATGCTCCCGCGAATCCCCTTCGCCCCGGAGGCGCACCGTGAGTCACCTCGCCGAGACCTATCCCCTCTACGTCGCCAACCGCGCCGAGCAGCCCAACGCCGACCTCGTGGTGCGCAACAAATACGACGGCACCGTCGCGACCCGCGTGGCCCAGGCCGACCGCGCCACCATCGACCGCGCCATCGCCGCCTGCGTCGAGGCCGCGGAGCCGATGCGGCGCCTGCCCGCGTACCACCGGCAGGCCGTGCTCAATCACGTCGTGCGACGGTTGCAGGAACGCCACGAGGAGCTCTCGCTGGCCCTGTGCGTCGAGGCCGGCAAGCCCATCTCGGACGCGCGCGGCGAGGTCACCCGCGGCATCGACACCTTCCGCATCGCGGCCGAGGAGGCGGTGCGCATCTACGGCGAGCACCAGCCCCTCGACATCTCGCCCCGCGCCCTGGGCTACCAGGCCATCTGGAAGCGCGTGCCCATCGGGCCCTGCAGCTTCATCTCGCCGTTCAACTTCCCCATCAACCTGGCCGCGCACAAGATCGCGCCCGCCATCGCGATCGGCTGCCCCTTCGTGCTCAAGCCCGCCTCGCTGACGCCGGTGGGGGCGATCATCCTGGGTGAGATCCTCGCCGAGACCGATCTGCCGCCGGGGGCCTTCAGCATCCTGCCGTGCACCCGCGACGGGGCCGACGCCTTCACCGAGGACGAGCGCCTGAAGCTGCTCTCGTTCACCGGCTCCCCCGACGTGGGCTGGGCGCTCAAGGCGCGGGCCGGCAAGAAGAAGGTCGTGCTGGAGTTGGGCGGCAACGCGGCGTGCATCGTCGACGCCGACGCCGATCTGGAGCGGGCGACCGCGCGGCTGGTCGTGGGCGCCTTCTACCAGAGCGGGCAGAGCTGCATCGGTGTCCAGCGCGTGCTGATCCACCGCAGCATCTACGCCGAGTTGAAGGCGCGGCTCATCGCGGCGACCCGGGCGCTGGTGGCCGGCGACCCCCTGGACGAGCGCACCTTCCTGGGCCCCATGATCAGCGAGAAGGACGCCATGCGGCTCGAGGCGTGGACCGAGGAGGCCGTGCTGGCCGGCGCGACGGTGCTGTGCGGGGGCAAGCGGGACGGGGTGTTCTTCGACGCCACCCTGCTCGAGGGCGTCCCGCGCACCTGCGCCGCCAGCGCCAGCGAGGCCTTCGGGCCCCTGGCCTGCCTCGAGCCCTTCGACGACTTCGCCCAGGCCTGCCAAGCCGTCAACGACAGCGTCTTCGGGCTGCAGGCGGGCGTCTTCACCCGCGACTTGAACCACGCCTTTCACGCCTGGGACGAGCTCGACGTGGGCGGGGTGGTCATCAACGACGTGCCCTCGGTGCGCGTCGACAGCATGCCCTATGGGGGGGTGAAGGACTCGGGGCTGGGCCGCGAGGGCGTCCGCTTCGCCATGGAGGACATGAGTGAGATCCGCCTCATGGTGCTGAAGGACGCGGGCAAGCTCTGAGATCCGGTCCCAGAGAATGGGGCCGGGCGCGGCGCTGGGATGGTCCTAACTTTCCTTCGACCATCGAAAGCGTGAGACTGCCCCCGTGGGACACGCAAGCACCCCCCCTTGTGGCGACGGCCTCGTCGTCGCGGGTCGCTATCTGCTGCTCAACCGGCTCGGCGTCGGTGGCATGGGCGAAGTGTGGCGGTCTCACGACGAGCTCACGCAGGACACGGTCGCCATCAAGGTCCTGCGCCCCTCGATCACCGGCACCGTGGCGGCGGAGCTGCGATTCCAGCGCGAGATCGAGACCATGGCGCGCCTCGATCATCCGCGCGTGGTGCCGATCATCGACGCGGGCGCCGATCCCGTGGTGGGCCTCTTCTTCGTCATGGCGCTCGAGACCGGCGATCCGCTGCACGAGGTGACGGGGCAGTGGACCTCGTGGCGCGAGGCGGCGCCGGTGGTCGATCAGATCCTCGACACGCTGGCCTATGCCCACGCCCGGGGCGTCATCCACCGCGACATCAAGCCCGACAACATCCTCGTGGACTCGAGCGGCGAGACCGTGCTGCTCGACTTCGGCGTGGCCCGCCTGAAGGACCACGCGCGCAGCGGCACCTCGGCCTTCGACATGCTGGGCACCGTCGACTACGCGGCGCCCGAGCAGGCCACGGGCAATCGCCGCCGGATCGGCCCCTGGACCGACCTGTACTGCTTCGGGATCGTGCTCTTCGAGATCGTCTGCGGCCGCCTGCCCTTCTGGGCGCCGAGCCCGGTGCAGTCGCTGATGGCGCGGCTCGACCACAGCTGTCCGCGCCTCGAGCCGCGGCCCGGCTTCGAGACGCCGGTGGGTCTCTTCGAGGTGCTCGATCGGCTCCTCCAGCCCGATCCCTTCGCGCGCTTCGTCAACGCGGTGGAGGCGCGGGACGCCTTCGCGGCCGTGGCGCAGAACGCCTACGAGGTGATCACGCCGCCTCTCCAGGGCATCGACCCCTTCGCCGCCGAGCCACAGCGCAGCGACGCGATGACCGATGACGAGGCCTTCCAGCTCATCGAGGTCCGACAGCAGCGCTACGCCCAGAGCACCGACATCTCGATGGTGTCGCGCCCCCTCGAGGCCCCGCTGCGGCCGTCGCACTTCGTGGGACGGGATCAGCTCGTGTTGCAGCTCTCCCGCGGCCTGGAGCGCTGGACGCGCTCGCCCCAACCCGGGGTCCTGGTGCTGAGCGGAGCTCGAGGGACCGGCAAGTCGCGCCTCGCCGACGAGCTGGTGACACCGTTCTTGGCCAGCGGGCAGATCGACGGCCACCGGCACCGGTGGCGCAGCGGTCCCAGCATGCGCGAGGTCGCGCTGTCCGTGGCCGGCGCGATCGGCCTCGACGATGAGGCCGCCCGCGGGCACGTCAACTGGTGGCTCCAAGGCCACGGCTTGCGGGACCCGGACGCGCGGCAGCGGCTGGTCGCCTGGGCGATGGACGAGCGGCCGCTCGCGAGCGGCGCCGGGTTGGCGACCAAGCGCTTCGCCGACTTCATGCAGGCCACCAGCCGACCGGGCGTGCCCTTCGTCCTGGTGATCGACGGGCTCACCGAGCTGGACTCGGAGGTCGTGCATACGGTCCAGGCGATTCGGGTGCATCGCCTGCCGATCATCGTCGTGCTCTGCGCCAACGAGCCCCGGGTCGAGGCCGGCCTCGCCACGCCCGAGTGGCTCGAGGCGTCGACGCGCCCGCTCGAGCCGCTGACCGACGAGGCCATCGGCCAGATGCTGGACGAGCTGGTGGAGCTGCCCGAGTCCGACCGCGGTCCCCTGATCTACGGCGCGGACGGCAACCCGGCGCGACTGCTGGACGCGCTGTATGCCCTGCGCCGCCGAGGCGACATCATCCCCGCCTGGCCCCGGTGGCGGCGCGCGCCCGAGGAGTGGGAGCCGCCCGACGCGTCCTTCTCGTCGTACAGCGGCGAGAGCGGGAGCGGGCCGCTCGGGACCCGCTGACGGCGCCCCCTCGCGGGCGAGCCCGGCACCTCAGTCCAGCACCTCAGTCCAGCACCTCAGTCCAGCACCTCGAAGCGCACCGCCGGGCTGACGTGGTCGGGCGCGTCGGCGTCCCGCACGCGCAGGGTGTGCACGCCGGGCGCCAGGCGCCACCAGCGGGTGAAGGGGCGCGACGCGGGCTCGGTGGCGACGCCGTCGACCTCCCAGGCGACGCGCATCACCTCGGGCGGCGCCTCGGCGCGGAGCCGCAGGCGGCTGATGGCGTCGGGCGCGTCGACGTCGCGATGGAAGACATCGCCGCCGTCGGGGAACACCACGCGCAGCGCCGGGGCGGGCGGCGGCGCCACGGGCGCGACGGGGGCGGTGCCGGGGACGAACCAC